>JAGYMJ010000604.1 GCA_018400625.1 Planctomycetota bacterium | reverse complement strand
CCACCGGCCTGTCTGCGTGCGACGCACAGGCAGGCACAGGGCACGGTGGTGAGTAAACAACGTTTTTCACTGGGGACTGACTCATCGGTTTTCTCTTTCTATTATACTCAAAAGCATTCGATGCAACATCTGCGCATTCTGGTGCCGGACGTCATTTTCGTCCGGTATCAGTTCCATAATATCTTCAAGCTGGTTCAGAGCGTCCCGCCTCCGGCCCATTTTAACGAGCGCTGATGTCCTGAATCGCATTTCTTCATGTTTATTATCAATTTCCCGGGCCAGTTGGGAACGTTTACTTTCTGCATTCCGCAGCAAGAAGCTGCTTGAGCCGCCCATGGTACGCAACATCTCAGTGACTTCTTTATACAATTTCCTGGCTTCATAAAGACGTCCGTTGATGCGAAGCGATTCGGCTAAAAGCATTTTCTCTCTTGCCGTTTCTGCACGTTCTTCTCGTGGCACGGGCTGCAGATCACGACTTGGTTCTCTCTCCCTTGGGAGAATGTGGATGTGCAAAAGAATACGATCGCCCGCCGGGTTATAAAGTTCTGCCCTGGCCATCCCCTGCGATCGTGCTTCAATAGTTACCGCCATATTCAAAGTCAGGGTTCTTTCTATTTCAACCATGTCGGACGGCGAGATTATTGGATTATGGACAAAACCGGACGGTACTTCCACAATCTTCACTTCGCCGACACGCAAAGAAGTTCCCATTTCCCTGAGAGGCGCATCTCCGGCGCCTGTATGTTTGATGAAATATACCGCAATTATTACGGCGATTATTATTCCGAGAACCCCGGACATAACCGTCCAGAACGTGCTTTCATTCTCCGAAAGTTTTATCTTTCCCGGGCTATCCTCCCGGGGTTTGAAACCTTCTATTGACGGTGGACGTTGCTGATTTTCATTTGAGTAAGCTTTAATTCCGCGCTCTTTTCCATTATTTATGTCTTCGCCGGTACTATCGGTGTCGGATATCTGACCGGAGCTGTCCTGCTCTGTTATTGTGTCCATAACAGCGCCTTCCGGGGTAACTTCATCTTCATTATTTTTATGCGGTACCGGCGCTTCTAATTCAGGTATGCTGAGGTGGACTTTTACATCACCAAATTGGAGCATCGTTCCGGAGGCCAGTTCTGTAAGACCCTGACAGGTTTGGCCATTGATTTCCGTGGTGTTTTTACTTCCTAAATCTTCCAGTTCAACAACACCCTCTTCATCTTGTCGAATGACGGCATGGTGGCGGGAAATAGAACGCTGTTTCAGGGTCAGGTCATTATCGCTTGAACGACCTATATCAACAATGTCGTTATCCGTACTGTATGTGAGCCCTTTTAATTCGGTGTTGAGCACACGAAATATTAGCTTCATTGACTTTCTCCGCTCTCCCTGAATCCGAAGACCATACCTTTTGTAATGTTTTTTTCTTTCACGCAACCGGAGCGTGTCTCAACGACACCGGCGGCTCCCAAACAGCACGAAAAGCGCCATGGCTTCAAATTTGATACGGTTTTAATGACTTTTTTGTTTTTATCAATATAGATTATATCAATTGCGGAATGCATAAAACAAGTGTGAATGCTGCTGCATCCCGGGATGAATAATCCAAACCCCTGAGGCACGTTTTTTGTCCCGATTAACCCCACCAATCGGCTTTTCCAATCAGAAGCGTAATCAAGTCTGTCGAGTATAAGCCCCTTGCTGTATTTATCGATAACTTGCAATTTTTCACCCCGCAAAAAGCTTCTCAAGGTATTGGATCCCCAACGGTGCAAACAGGATGATGAAAACGGTGGGAAAGATGAAAAAAATAAGAGGGAAAAGAATCTTTACGGGCGCTTCCATCGCTTTTTTCTCCGCCCTGTTGGCCCGCTCGTTACGCATCTGTTCAGCAAGGATGCGAAGAACCGGTCCAAGGTCGGCCCCCAGTTCATCCGCTTGTATCAAAGAACTGCAAAAGGTGTTGATATCCGACATGTTAACCCTGTTGGCCATTTCTCTCAGGGTTTCGGCTCGGGGGCGGCCAAGGCGCATCTGCCTCACGACTTCTCCGAATTCATTGGCCAGCGCGGTCGAGCCCAGCTTGGGCGTGATTCGTACCAGGGCGGTGCTGAAATCCAGACCGGCCTCGACGCTGAGCGTCAGAAGATCAAGCGCATACGGCATAAGGTTGCGTATTTCGGTCTGCCGCTGTGATATGATTTTTCTTAGCCAGAATACCGGGTAGGCGGCGCTGATCAGCAGTGCGAAGAATAAAACAAGCCCGGATGAGCTTGCTATTGCAAGCAAAACCCCGAAGCCGCCGATCGATAAAATGCTGACGACAAACAGACCCAGGTAATCGTCAGCCGTAAATCCGCCGGGGTTGCCCGCGGCCGAGAGAGCCCTTTGGACCTTAAACCTTAAGGCGTTAATATACTGCGTGATCCCGTCTTTCCCCAAACGCGCTTCCAATCGCTGAGCAAACAAAGCTATGAAGTGGCCAAAGAAGCTTGCGGGTGGTTTTAACAGGTTCAAAAAAGGTGAATCCTGTTGTGTTGTTTGATCAAAAAAATGGGTTACATCCTTGGGACGCTCTTTATATTCAGCATAAATGGCATAAAAATAAAAAGTTAATGTGCACACACTAAGCCCTATGGCAACTGAATATAATGTTGTCTCGGTTATTGCACTCTGCATAATCAGACCTCAATGTCAACAATTCTGTAAATGGTATATATACCGGCAGCCATTAAAACGGCAATAATTCCCATGAGAAACCATCCGATGACTGTTGTGTAGAGCGGTTCGATCAAGGCGGGGGCTATATAGTGCAGTGCAAGCCCCATGCCGGGGGGAATACATACGAGCACAAAGCCCTGCATCTTCCCCTGGGCGCTGAGCGCTTTGATGCGGCCTTCAATGCGATGTCTTTCCTGGATTGTTTTAGAGATATTATCGAAAATTTCGGTGAGGTCGCCGCCGACCTCCGTGCTGACCATGATGGACGTATTGATCAGGTCGAGGTCTCTGCTGGGCATGCGCTTGTAAAGTTCATTCAAAGCTTCCCCCAGTTCCATACCGACATGGATTTGCCGGACAACCAGCCCGAATTCTTGTCCGACAGGGTTTTCCATCTCCTGGGCAACAAGCTCCAATGCCTGCTGGAGGCTGAATCCGGCTTCCATTGAGTTACCGATATTTGTAAGAGCATCGACAAGTTGATCGTCAAACTTTTTATCGCGCCGTTTTTTCAACCACCAGAGCAAGAATTTTGGGGCAGCGAGCCCCGTTGCTCCGAAAATGACGGCGGGAAGCAAACTTCCGAAAACCCAGAAGAAGAGGGCGGTAAACATGGCGAAACAGGCAATGGAGAGATAAACAACATGCTGGGGCGGCACGGTCAGATAAATTGCATCGAGGCTGCGCTCGGTGCTCTGCGAGTATTTTTCCTCGTAGCTTTGCCACCCGCTGTAAAACAGACTTATACCACTGTAGATGAAGAGTGTTACAGAGACCACTACGCATCCCATAAGAATAAGGATAGGCATATTAAAATAGTCTTCAATCACAGGCATTATTTTCTCCTCTTTTCTTTCATTCTCTCTTGTTCCTGCCCCGACGGCTCAAAAAGTTGGTGGTTTACATCAATATGCCTTTCCTGAAGTTCTGATACAAAGCCCGGGGTGGCGCCGGTGGCGCTAAAATAACCATTGACCTTTCCCTCCTCATCGAACCCCTGTTGACGGAATAAATAGAGCGGCTGAAGGGTCGCCACATCGCCTTCTATCCCAACAATTTCATCAATGTTCAAGATGCGTCTTGACCCGTCGCTGAGTCGGGCGGTATGAACAATAAGGTCTATAGCAGAAGCAATCTGTTCTTTAATCGCTTTGGAGGGCAGTTCAACGCCGGCCATGAGCACGAGCGTAATAAGGCGCGAAATACTGTCTCGCGGCGAGTTTGCATGCAGAGTCGTTAAAGAGCCGTCATGGCCTGTGTTCATGGCCTGGAGCATGTCGAGCGACTCACCCCCTCGGCATTCCCCAACCACTATGCGATCGGGGCGCATACGGAGGCTGTTAATGAGCAGTTTGCGGATAGGTATAGCGCCCTCGCCCCTGATGTTGGGCGGCTTTGCTTCCAAACTTACCACGTGGCCCTGGGGCAGGGAGAGTTCGGCCGCATCTTCAATCGTGACTATGCGTTCCCCCCGGGGGATAAAGCCCGATACGACATTAAGCAGGGTCGTTTTACCCGAGCCCGTTCCGCCGCTGATAAGGATGTTTTGCCTGTATTTTACCGCCATTGCCAGAAAGTCCGCCATCTGTTTTGTTAAAGTGCCGAAACTCACAAGATCACTGACCTTAAAAGGGTCGGCGGCAAATTTTCTGATCGTCAAGGTGGGGCCGGTTATACTTAATGGTGATATAATGGCGTTGACCCTCGAACCGTCCCGCAGCCGTGCGTCAACCATCGGGCTGGACTCATCGATCCGGCGTCCTATAGGCGCCACAATCCGCCGGATGATATTGATAACATGCCGGTTGTCGGTAAAACGCAGGTTTGTTTTTTCGATTTTTCCAAAACGCTCGACATATACACTGTTCCATCCGTTGACCATGATTTCGTCGATCTCCTCGTCTTCAAGCAGGTCTTCCAAAGGCCCCAAAGAAAGAGCTTCATCGGCGATCTCTTTAATAATATCTTCTTTGGTTGTGCCGGCGGGGAGTTCAGCCTCCAGGCCGTTAACGATTTCGCGGATCCCTTTTACTGTTTTTGAGCGTATCTCCTCATCGGTCTGACGGTCGAAATCTTCATATTTCAGATCAAGTTTCTCAAGCAGTTCCTTATGGATTTGTCGTTTCAAATCGACGGGAGCAGGTTTTTTCTTCCTCCATTTGGGGACGGTTTTATTCCGTGCTGGGGAAGAAGTTTTTGGGCCGGTGGCTTGTTTTTTTTGGCTCTGCTCATCCTTGAAAACGATCTGAGCGCGCCCAACCTGTATGATCATCCCGTCCCGCAAAACGAGCGGCGCTTCCACCCGGTTTCCGTTGACATAAGTGCCGTTACGGCTCTTTTCATCGACGATGAGATACCTGCCATTCCCCTCTTTCTGTATCGTACAATGCCGGCGTGATACAAGTTTCTCTTCCAGTTTAAGGTCATTGGCCCCTTGTTTACCTATCGTGAAATTTTCCCCTTCGATTTTTATACTCTGAGGCTTTGTTCCCGGTTCTTTGATTATCAGATATGGCATTTTTCCCTTTTGTAAAAATGATCAGAATGCTTGTAAATATTCAGTGAAGTGCGTGACATTCTACCGTACCTTGTGCAGCATCCCCACCGAGCCTTGTGCCGGTGGAATGAAGATTAAACGCTACGCATGTTATCAAAACCC
>JAGYMJ010000603.1 GCA_018400625.1 Planctomycetota bacterium | reverse complement strand
GAACTGTTGGCGGAGAACTATCCTGGAAATGAGCAACTCCAGGAGGCATTGAGTGAAGCGAAAAAAGTGGAAAAACAAAAGCATGCTTTGGGACGGATGGAAGAAGCTGTAGCTAACTTAAATCTAAAAAAAGCCGTTGAAATGGCCTCTAACTATGAAGATAGTAGTGAATTCCAAAGCCTTTTGGCTAAATTGAGAAATGATAGTGACTATTACTATGTTCTCGCTTCGGAATTGCTTCAAGATACGCGAGGGTGGAATGGTCGAAAAGTCAAGTTGACTGGAAGAATAGAGAGTAAGACATTAACAAGTGCCGTGGCACAGGCTCTACTCATTATTGAAAATGGGAAGCTCTTATGTGATTTTGGATCGAAGCCCAGTTTTCGTAAGGCAGTTAAAGAAGGACATTTGTCTGTAGGAGATACCCTTACTGTTTGGGGGCGGTTTAGAACAAGGTGGGGAACTGATAAGGTGATTATACATCATTGGGTTAAAGGTGAGGGTGTTGACTTGCAGGATCGAAACGAAGCATTGATTAATTCTAAAAAAGCTCTCGAAAAAGGGGAAATTGAAAAGGCGGCACAATTGGCATCACCATGGCGATTTGAAAAAGACTTTCGATCGGTAACAGAAAAAGTGGAACAGGCGCGGTATGATCAACAATTCCAAGCCTTGCCGTCAGAGGGTATTTATACGGTAGTGAGCGGGCATGACATAAATAAGTTTTCTTCCAGGTTGGAACACAAGAAAATTTGGGTTGATGGGATTCTTTTGACTGATATCAACCAAGATAGAACTGCGGAATTTTCAACAGAAGATGGTTTAACCTTAAAATTAGGGGTTCGCTTTCCAGAGCGTTTGGGGGAAATAGATACATTGGCAAAGGAGGGCCTGTGGAAAGGCGCTTTGGTGCGTTTATGGGGGGTTTTAAAGATAGAAAGCAGTTTTTTCAGAGGAGTTCGATGGGGGGTTGACCCTGTTGATAAATGGGAGCTGCGCGAGAATTGAAATGATGAAGATTTGTGAGCTGCACGCAAAATGTTTTGCAAATTAAAAGCTTTTGTTGTTAAAGATTAAATTTGGGTAGAATGAAACTATGGATAGTAGCAGTGCGATAGTGAACAAATACGCCGTCCTGATCGGCATAAACGATTACCACGAAAGCCTCGGTCCGCTGAACTATTGTGTTCAGGACGTCAAGCTGATGAAGCAGACGCTTGTGGAGGCCTGTGAATTTCCTGAAGAGAACATTTTGGTGCTTACCGATGATCAGCCGGAGGATCGGAAGCCGACCTACGGCAATATCCACTCCTGGCTTGCATCGTGGCTGTCACATCCGGAAAAGGGCGATCTCGTTTTTGTCTATTTCGCCGGCCATGGCAGGGAACTGGAAGGAACGGCGTTTCTCGCTCCGAAGGATACGACCCTCGACTCTCTGCCGGTAGCCGGAATCTCAGTAAAGGCTGTTCGTGAGCAGATGGAAAGGTCGGCCGCCGCTCAAAAAGTGCTTGTGCTCGATGCATGCCATAGTGGGGCCGGCAGGGACGTAGCCACGATGAGCGCAGATTTTAAGGAAGAACTTGCCGAAGGAGAGGGTATATACACGATAGCAAGCTGTGACAAAGATCAAATTTCCTACGAATGGCCGGAGCAGAATCAGGGCGTGTTTTCCTACTACCTCTCTCAGGCGCTAAAGGGAGAAACACCACCCGATGAACGAGGAGTGATTACGCTGGATGCGGTTTACGAGTGGACGCGCCGTAAGGTGAGGGAGTGGAGCAGCAGCAGGCGAATAACACAGGAACCGGTGAGGATTTGCCGGACAAGAGGACAGATTGCCTTGAGACAGCTTGAGCTTTCAAAAGAGCAGCAACTTAAGGTTGCAAGAAACCAGATAAAAAAATTGGAAACGGAAGTGGAAGATAGCTGGGGAAAGGTTCGTGAAAAAGAGAAAAGAATCAACGAACTTGATTCTAAATTCGAGTCGGAGCGCAAATCCCAAAAAAAGAGGGAGGAGAAACTTGAGATCTTTAAAAAGGGGCAGAATCCTCTTCCGGAGCTCGATATCCCGGCTTTTTCCAAATGGGCCAAACAAAACGGTGGGGATACAGGACTGGGGCCTTATAGTGAGGTAAACTGGGTTGTTGTAATGGGAATTGTTTTTTTTGTTTGTGTGATAGCTGGACTTGCAATAACTGAAGAATTTGGATTAGAGGGGAGACTGGCGGCTTTGTCGGTCGGAGTAATATTCGCATGTTTTATTGGAAGTTATTTTTATATACGAAAGCTCTGGTTGAATAATTACCGTATTGCATGCGGGGAAAAATGCGCACAAAAAGGGAACTATTACCGGGGAGCTGGTTTCGTACTTGATATTGGCAAGTGGTTTGTTGACAGGGGAAGGGCAAGCGCTCTGGCGAAGGAACTGGCCCGGCAAGCTTTATCTTACGAGGATACGCATATGGCCCGGGAGCTTTTTTCGGTTGCTAAGGAGAGATGGGGATCCAGATCAGCCGATGGGGAGTTGGAAGAATTGGGAGAGGAAAAAACGGCAGATTAAACACTCGCTCTCTTGGGTCCAGAGCTGAGCGACACATTGTTATAGAGCAAGTAATGCAACCATATAAGAATCCGCTCATTATTATGCCGATGATAGCAATGCCTTTATTATATTTGTGATGCGCGGGGTAACATGCAAAAAAAAGCACTACTTATCGGTATAAACGGATATAAACCCGGCAGCGGCATACCGGCATTGAAATATGCCGAGTGTGATGCCGCGGAGCTCGGCGATGTTCTGTCCGAGCGGTGCGGGTTTGAGTGTGAGACGCTGCTTGGGCCGGACGCTTCGCGAAACCGCATTCTGAAGGCGCTTGAAGGGGCCGGGAGCGGTGAGCTGTTTCTGTTCTTCTTTGCCGGACACGGCATCCATTCTTCAGCCGGGTCGCACCTCCTGACCAGCAACTCGCGCATCCGTATGGATGTATCTTTTCCGACAAAATCGCCCTATAGTTGTATGGTCATATAAGCGAGCAAAATCATTTAACACCACGAAGATCACGGAGAATAAGTAAGGAATAAAGTAATGAGCAAAGGCATTTAATTGATAAAGTTTGATTGTTGGTAGCTAAATTATCGTTACGTCGTTGTTTTATCGGGACGTTAAACATCTCTTTCAGAGAAGTGGTGAGTGATAATGATTTCCCAGGGTAGCGCCCGCAAACGACCGCCGACGCAACCCTGGGCTTTAATGAAATATCCCCTTCGGGGAATGGATGATCAATAGAGCAAGAGTTATTTCCAGTGAAGAAAGCATTAATCAAATCCAAGCATAATGTTACTTTTTTGAGTTTTGCCGTAAGAAAACCCTGCGGGTTAGCGTCTATATCATATAAGAACGGTGTCGGCGGAAAACGGATGGGTTTAATTGGTTTCGGAAAAAAAGACATGTTTTGTACGGAGGCCTAAAAATGTTCGTTATGCAATCAGCTAAATGGTTATATAGGTCGGGAGCAGTCTGGGTGGTTTTGGCCACATCAGTCTTTTGGGGAGCGTATCAGGTGGTTAAACCCACTCAGCCCGAATTCACCGTGCGGCAGAAGAATATGGTGTCAGAATTCACCCATGAGGTTAGTGAATGGGCCAGGCAGTTGGAAAATCATCGTCGTGAGACCGTTTTTCTGACACTTGGCGGAGATGATTTCGGCGTTATTTCTGATCCCCTGCGCCAGATCATGTGGCAGAGTGATCGGTTTCAATTACAGGATTATTCATTAACGGAAAAATTTCTCAAGTTGATCGACTGGAAACGGCCTACGGCCGCCAGTAAAATGGAGGCGAAGGAAAGGGGCGAAAAAAGAGGAAGCGAGTATGCAATATGGGGACGGATAAACGAGTTTTCCGATGTGGGCGGAAGCGCAAGGCTGGCAGTGGAACTCAACGTGATTGACGTGGTCTCTGGGGAAAATCTGGCCGGAAGGGAGTTCGAGATTGCGAAAAGGGGGAGAGTTTCCGCGCCGGTTCCGGGAGAAGACGAGCGGACTTCAATAGGCGGAGTCTCCTTCCTGACGCGTGTCTTTTTCTGGCTGCTGGCCATGATGGCCCTTCCGCTCGTCATTTACCCGCTGGTCAAAAAAATACTCAACCGACGCTCGAATGCCGCTACGCTGATGCTTTTAGTCTCACTGACCCTGACCGCGCTCGCTGTTGCTTACGGATTTCTGATTCAGGACGCCGGCACGTGGCTCGCGGGGTTTGCGCTCTTGATATGTTTCGCTATTTCCCTGACCTATAACTGGTATGTTTTGAGTATGATAAAAAGTGCCCTGCACAATTAATCGAACACTATAGGAGGACGTCAACGCATGCAATTCAGTATAAAGGCCGCAGAGCCTAAAATGAGTTTCCTCGAGCCGGAAAAAAACAAAGGGGGACTCCTGTCCGCCGGTTCCTACAGCATAAGCGCAAGGCCGTCCCAGGTAGTTTTCTACGGCGTCGGCCGGGATATCTCGCTGCTGGCTGCGCGAGGGAATGATAGCGTTTCAAAAGAACTCGATAAAAAAGTCTATCCTAAAAATAAAAAGGAATTCAGAGCGCTGTGTATCAACAGAAATTTTTCCATTGATGCCCATATCTCTGAAGTTCAGTTCTCGGGCGGATGTCAGGGATATGTCAGCCTTTTTATCCCGTTAAGGTTTCTCACCCATACATCCGAACCGCACCCGGTTATTGAAAGAATGCCCGCCGTCTCTCCGTCCGCCTTCCAGGACGCCTTAGCGGACTGTCTGTCGGGTGGGGCCGGCCCCGAGCTGCGTAGAATCTTTGCCGGGGTTGAATATGAACCCGCTGCCGCTATTCAGAGGTTAAGCGAATCACTCTCGGTGGTCTCCTCCGGACAAGAGTTTGTGCGGGAAATGGCCGAAAAAACAGGCCTTGCCATCGCCGACACAATAATCGTGCAGGATGCCGGAGCGCCGGAAGAAGACAGGCGTATTAACAAGGAACAGGAGCGAAAGAAGGAAGCAGAGGCCCGTCGCCAGGAAGTGGGGCAAAAAATGGGGGAAGAGTCCGCTAAGATGGCTATATCCTCCGCCGAACATGAACGGGAAATGCAGGAGGCCCGCCAGCAAACGGAAAAGGAACTCGCAGAGCTTCACAGGCAGCAAAAGGAAGAAGAAATCCGCACCTCTATAAGCCTTAAAAAAGAGCTGGCGGATTTGAAAAAACAGGAAAAACAGGCCGAAGTGGATAAGAAAAACAAAGAAGCAAAATTGGTTGAAAAGAAAATCGGAGCCGTTGAAGCAGAGCTGAAAGCTGTCAGTGCATTTGAACAGCGTGTTGAAAGCCTCGAACAGTTGCTTCAGGCGATGCAGGAAGACCGGACTTCAGAGGCCGAAGACCCCCTCGGAATGATGGCCTCCTGGCGTGCGTTGAATGAGACGGGAGTAATCATACCCCAGTTGGGAAGCTATGAAAAACTGCCTTCTGGAACCATGCTGGATCTGAATTTAACCGTGAATCGCGAGGCTTACGTCTATGTGCTGCTTCAGAACTCAAGTTCAGACTGGCAGTGTCTGGTGCCGGATGCCGATAAACTGATGGGTATCAAAAAACAGAATTTCCAGCGCGCCAATCAAACGGAAACATGGCCTGGCGTTAACAAACATCTGCCGGACCTGCCATACTGGTGTCTCGATCGTGAACCCGGATATGAGCGATTTGTTGTGCTTGCCAGCCTTGAGCCCATAGACCCAATGAAGGTACTTGAAAGTGAGGGAGTTGAGGGATTGCGGGAAGAGGCGGCGCCGATAGGTACCCGGGGACTGTGCAATCCAGTTGATTATGAACAAAGCGCTTCGGCAGGCTTGCAGCCACATGGTGCGGTCAAGGACTACCGACGTGTGGTCAAGGGACTGATGGGGGATGGGAAGGTTATGGAAGAGATGGTGGTAGAGCATGTCTGAGAAAACCTTAAATCTCAGGGGGCAATATGTGCGATAAAAATAATGAATTTGATCACCACGGAGAAAAAGGAAACGGTCAGGTCAATAAAGGACCGGATGATTCAAATAGGGTGAAGGCGGATCATAATGAAGCATTAAATAAGAAAATTCCTCCCAAAGGTGAAAGAAACAGTGAACAATGTGCGTCTTATAATAATACAGGCGACGATCAAAATAGCTCGGGAGAAAAAAATGCTGATAGAGAAGCATTTTTGCAACGTATCCTGGAGAACCCAAAATTGAAAATGAACGATAAAAAACAGCAAGAGCTAAGAACGCTGGCGCTTGAAAATGGAGAAAATGGGCGCTGTCCAAAAATGCTCGTGGAAATTGATCCACCCGTGGTTGACGGTTTGAATCCTTCGGTTGTAGAAACGAATGAGGACATAACAGACGATCAAACTAACGAGGATCTGGACGATGAGGGAACAGGAGGTGACGATGAAGAGGTGGCTGCAAATACGAAGAAAATATCATCGGGCCTTCCCGGAGCCCTCGAGGGGTGTGAGAAAAAAAAGCCGATTCCCAATATGGGCTATATAGCTGTTTTGGAACCCACCCTGGGCGAGCTTGAGGAGATACTGAACTCTCCCCATGTGCTCAGTGTAGAAACTTCCGTTGATTTAGAACTCTGGTAAGTATGGGTTTTTAAGTTTTGGTAAACGAGGAACTTTTAATATGTCTTTCAATATTGAACACGGTCTGAAAGAAAAATATCAACACTTTGCCGGCGCGGCTCTGAGGCTCGATCCTTCCGGGATGCAAACGACGGCACGGGTGCCCGAGCGCGGCGTCCAGTCACTGCCTATGGAACAGATCCAACGTCTGGCCGGCATGAGCCTGGGCAGTGCGGAGGAGGTCAGGGACATGCTCAAGCTGGCGGCTTCCTACCTTCCTGAGCAATGCTGGAGTTCCCTGATCGTTATGGGGAAAAGTCTCGAAGATGTCCCGGCCATCCAAAAGGAACTCAGCAGCATGGGACTGCGGCTGTCGGACAGGGCAAAAGTGGATTGTCTCGCCAGTGTGGGAGCGGCCCTGGTCGAAGTCCCTCCCCTGCCTGGCATCCTCGATAAAGTCGGCGAACTGGAGCCGGTGGATTTGCTCGGAGACGGTGACCGGTCGGTGCAGGTTCCGCATCCCACACCAATGGCTCAAGGCCATGAGGCCCGCGGTCCTGTTGAATCGTTGGTGCGCCAGATGCACCACGGTTCACCCATTCCGGATGATTGGGCGGTCGTTCTGGATTCCGTAAGGGTTGCTGTGCTTGACTCCGGTATCGATGCGGACCATCCGGCCTTCGAGGGGCGAATTGAAGAGGCGGTCGATTTTTCAATGTCCGGCATGGGACCGCTCGACCCGCACGGGCACGGGACACATGTCGCCGGTATCGTGGCGGGGATTCCGCC
>JAGYMJ010000602.1 GCA_018400625.1 Planctomycetota bacterium | reverse complement strand
TATCCCTAATTTTTCCCGTATGTTAATTGGTATCGTAACCTGCCCTTTTGTCGTCACTCTCATTTTTTCCTCCAGTATTACGTATTACTGGTAAGGATAATACATAATTTTTGATAAATCAAATATTTTTCATCGAACGTGCCTGATAACCAGCGCCGCCCCGGAGCCGGCCAGAGTCCCATAGTGTCCGGCGTCTGGTTGAGCCGGTGGTTATCATTTGCCTATGATTCGTTCTTCGCCTCGCACAATCTTACCCGTTTTCCCGTCGATCTTTACGCCACGAGTTCTTGCAGTTTCAGCACCCGCTGTCTTTGATGCGATATCCACATAGTAATACTGGGAATCCGCGTAAACGATGAGCACAAAGGGGTTCCCAATGAAAAAGGGTGCTGCCTTGTTGATTGCGTCAGACGGAGTGACTTTGAAACCATTCGGCATGGTTGCTTCCGCCGCATTGGTTTGAGTGCAAATCAAGCTGATGCCATTGGATTGAGCAAGCGGGGTGTCTATTTCAGACTGTGGATCCCCATTACGGGAGCAACCAAGTACGGCAAATGCAAGTACCAGCAGCATACAAATACGCGTATGCGAATTCATCGTTGCCTTCCTTTGCGTGATAACGCTAAGCTAACCGGCGCAAAAGGGTGGAGGGAGCAAAGCGACCGGAACTCTTTTGCGTCCGGGTTCAGCGACTGGTTATATGATTTCGAGTTAATTTTTTGGCCCCCTTAACCCCAGCCTTTCAATTTATAGCCAAACTTTTATTGTTCGATTGCTTTGGTCAATTCGATAGTTCTGTCAATCCGGTTTTCGAAAAGCAGATCCCATTCCCGGCTTCTTTTCCCAAAACCGTCAAGGATCGCGGAGACATATCTCGAATGAACATTATCCGGGAACTGCAACGCAAGCTGGCCGAAGCGTTCCGGACAGCGCTTGGCGATCCGGGCAAGGCTTGAGGCAAATTGATGGATGGAAGTTGTCATCACATGATCCGAATCAACCTCTATCCATTTCCCATGATCCGATTCAGTAACTTTCTCGCTGGCAACAATCTCAAGCCAGGCCCTGTCGCTGATTTTTTCGAGATTCGGATCGGGTTTGGAGCCGATCCCGCAACCGGAGACTGTGCCGCCTCTGAGAAGTCGCTCTTTGGGGTAGCTCGCAAATTTACGCTCCAAGACTTGAATCAATGCAGCCGTTTCCCTACGAATTCTTTTGGCATCAAGCGCGGGCAACAGAAAATACTGGGCTTTGCCCCAGTAATGAGCGAAATAGCCATCACGCCAGCCTCTCAAGTAATGTTTGGCCTCCCATTTTTCTTCCGGGGTATGATAATGGGTAATCGCCTCTTCAAGGCTTCGAAAAATTTTTTCAGAGCAGTGGGGCGACAGGGTTTTGATGATCCGCACTGCGGGCATCCACTTAGGTTCATTATAGCCGCAACCGAGCCGAAACCGGTCAGGAGCTTCAAGCAGCCAGGAGATGCCTGCATCCGCATGGCTTGCGGGTAGGTGTGAGTAGGCGCCGATGATGATTTCCCGAACCACAGAGGAAATGCTGTTTTCCAAAGGGTAGGTCCGCGCTGTCAGTTCATCGGGCTCTTCTGCAGCCAGAACCTGGCCTGCCAGGATGAGCAGTTCTACCACCCCTCGGGCCATATCCATTTCGTGGCGGGAAAACCGTATGTCCATCCACCTTTGCAGCCTTGGGTCGTAATGATCGGCCTGAATGCTTGTCAATCTCTCCACATGGGGCATCAGAAGGTCCCAGGTCCGGGCTGGATTCTTTTCTACCGCTTCATGCAACGCACTACGATCCTGGTCGTACCATCGCTCCAGCCGTCCTTTTTTGCGTGCTGATGTCTCTTTATCGTCAATATTCCAGGTGGAAAGCACCGCCTCGATCAATCGAACCTCGCGGAGGGGATACTTGGCGCACAGGGTTTTCCAGTCAACAAAATTTTTCACATAGCCGAGCCTGGCCAGTTGCAGCCGCAGCTCGAACATTTTTTCAGAATCATGGGCCTCCCTCCAGCAAATTGAATTCAAGATGTGGGCAGGCCAGTCGTCGCCTTTGGCAACAAACGGCGCAAGAATCTCTGTTATCCGGTCAGGGATATGCTCGGCAACAGAGCGAAGCAGCCACAAAGCCCGGTTGACTTCCTGCCCATCTTGCGATTCTATCCATTTTGAGATGACCCCGGCACTTAGAAGATAGGATACCCACGGATGGTGCCCCAACAATACGTTTTCCTGAACATGATCCCGCCAATGCGGCTCATCGAGCAACTTCAAGAAATATTTACCAATATCGTCGGCGATCTCATCGAGTTGGCCGATCAACTCAAGGACAAGATGCTTGAGGTGAAAGCGCACTGCTGTTGATGCAAGGAGTTCCCGGGCTGTGTTGAAAAAATCGGCCGGCGATTCTTCAGACAGCATGGCAAGCACCTGGCGCAGTTGCTCGCGCCGGAACAGAGACTGATTTTCCTTTGGCCCCAGCCATTCGATCACGGAGCCGGTCCCCTGGTAAATTTTCTGCAGCAGTCGTTCGGCAATCAGGTGATCCAGATACCGTTGATGATAAAAGCTTATTCTGCCCGCACCTTGCTGAAGGATGCCGAATGAAACAAAGGCATGCCGCACAGCCGGATTTTTAGCCACAAGAGTGGCAGGCGCCGAGATCTCGCCTTTGCCCTCCATATAATTGAGTAGAGGGGCCAGGAAGGCACCCATTTGATTAGCCGAGATTCCTGCCTGTTCAAGAAGCCGGCGGCGGTTGTCCCAGAAGCGGCGCATAAGTTCGGTAGCGGAGCGAAAATCAGGCATCGCCCCTTTCTTTTTCAGTTCCAGCCAGATCGCCAGGTTTTGCGGGCAGGAAAGAATGCGCTTCTGGGCCTTGGTCAGGGCAGTGATATCCTGGCCGATGATCGCTTTCAACTGTTCGTCTGAAAATTCCTTTACCGGTATCTTGGCAATGCCCTGTTCCTTGCCGTAGGCGAATAGTTTTTTAATTTCCGGATCATTTTCCAGGTCAAAGGTGCGGCAGGCAAAGACTATGGCGATGTTTTTCCCGGCGCCGCGCAGTGACCGGACCTGCCGTAGAAGCTCCTTGCACACCTCCATGGCGTCGTTAAAATGAGCCGCTGTCCAGCGGATGGCATCGAGCTGGTCCAGGATGAGAACACACTTTCTATCAGCCGCCAGACCGGCCAGGCAATAGGCAGGTGACTCGGGCAGGCCCAAATTCATACCGAATTGCCTGGCTGTGTTTCTGGGGATACGCCGGTCAAGGCGGATGGGAAGATAAGGTATATTTTGCTGCTGAAGATAATCTATCAGTTCATACAGGACACCACTCTTTCCGTTTCCCGCGGCCCCATGGACAACCACATCCTGACCCTTATCAATGGACTCGATGATCCGGGAAGTCTCCTCTCTGGAAATGATGGCGTTGTTTATCAGGCCCGGACGGATGGAATCGGAGAACTTTCCTTGCAGCTCTTCTATAGCAGGAGTAATCCGGTCGTCATGCTCAAGCTGTTTGGGATGGATCTTATGATTTTCAGCAAGGTATCGCCGCAATTCATCGGCATAAATAGACTGGTGGTACTTATCG
>JAGYMJ010000601.1 GCA_018400625.1 Planctomycetota bacterium | reverse complement strand
CGGCGGAGCTTTTCATGGAATATCAGCTTGATATCAAGAACCGTTTCAAAGACCGTAAGGTCATCGTTACCGAGCAGACCAACGGACGTATCTCCTATGTGCCCACCAAACTGGCCTGTGCTCTGGGAGGCTATGAAACGATCATCACAAGGTTCAATCCGGGAACGGGCGAGCTGATCCGCGACATCAATTGTGAATTGATCGAAAAGCTGATCGGCTGAAATGGTTTATTGTGAAAGCAGAGCGTAGTGTCTGATCATCATCCCGCCGGCACAGGGCACGGTGGTGAGAAAACTACGCATTTCGCTGAATATTTGCGGCGGGGGAGGAACTAAGGGATTAGCCGGCTTTGTAGTGCAAAAATATTGTCCCACCGGAACAAGTCCGGTGGTAACTCAGGCGGTTTACCGATTACTTACAAAACAAATTCTGATTTCAAATACAATGCATCAAGAAAATTTTAGTTCAGCGACGAATAGCAGAGGTTTGTGTGTGGGCTGGGCAAGGAAAGATATCACGCCGGGGCTGCCGGTTCATCGTTCCGCCGGCCCCTCGATGGAGGTCTCCGAAAGAGCCATGGACCCGATAACAGCCACGGCTTTAGTTCTTGAAAAGACCGTTGGAAATGGTCCGGGCGATATGATGATCATGGTGAGCTGTGATCTGGGCATGATCCGCCAGGAACTGCTCAATCGGGTAAGGGAATTGGTGGCCCGGTCGAAGCCGGAAATTGACACCGAAAAAATCGTGATCATCGCAACCCATACCCATGTCGCTCCTTGTGTGCGTACAGGATTGGATGTGAGAGACAAGCTTTTAGAATGCGGTCTTGATGTCCCGGAAGAATGGTCCTGGTTTGGAGTGGTTCCGGGCCATAATGTGATGTCCCCCGTGGGTTATCTCGAGTTCGCGGCCCCCCGCATTGCCGGCGCCATTTCAGAGGCATGGGAAAATCGTTGTCCGGGCGGCATAAGCTTTGGCCTTGGACACGCGGTTGCGGGCCATAATCGGCTTACGGCCTACGATGACGGTTCCTCCAAAATGTATGGCAAAACGAACCGATCCGACTTCAGCCATGTCGAGGGGGACAAAGACCATTCGGTCGGGCTCCTTTATACTTATAACGCGGATTCCGAACTGACAGGCGTGGTGGTCAACATTGCCTGCCCGGCACAGGTCAGCGGCGGCACGACTGAAATAACCGCTGATTTCTGGCACGAAACACGTAAAGAACTGCACAAGAGGTTGGGCGATTCACTGTATATTCTGCCTCAGATTGCTGCCGCCGGAGACCAGTCCCCGAAAATTCTCGTCGATAATCGCGCCGAGGCGCGAATGCAGGAAATTTCAGGACAAAACCTGCGGGTGCAGATCGCCATGCGGATCACCGATGCCGTGACTTCCACCCTCCCCTCTATGGAACAGCATATCGATACCCACCCCGTTTTGAACCATCGGGTCGCGCATCTTGAACTTCCACGGAGGCTGGTGTCAAAGGAAGAATTCGACGACAGGCGTCAGGAATTCGAGCGGCTGCTGGCCGAATACCGTAAAATGAGGGAGGAGATTGAGAAAAATCCTGATATTCGTGAAAAACCCCGATGGTTTAACCCGATCAGTAAAGTGCATTGGAAGTTAGCCAGAGCGGTGCGGGTGATGAACCGATATGAACAGCAAACAGAACCCGTTGACGGCAAACAGTATTGGCGGCTCCAGGGCCAGCAGAAGGTCAGCCGTGAAGAGTTGCAAAATACGACACTCCCGGTTCCGGTGCATATAATGCGTATAGGGGATATGGCCATGGCAACCAGCCCGTTCGAACTCTATTTAGATTACGGACAGCAGATCAAGGCGCGCAGCAAGGCGGTTCAGACGTTTAACGTTGAGCTGGCCAATGGGTATTACCAATATCTTCCTACGGAACGGTCTGTAAGCCGCGGTGCTTACGGCGCCGTTCCGGAAAGCAACCAGGTCCCTCCCAGGGGGGGGCGGGAATTGGTCGAAAAGACCCTGGCGCTGATTGAATCGTTGTTTTAATGCAACCGCTGCCGGTCGCTTTCCGCGCCGGGAGCACTTTAAGGAAAATCAATGTGCAAGCGGAATAATAAAGTCTTTTGCACATGATGGTTTTGTGTTTTTAAGGGAGACTTTTGTCATGAGAATCGTTTTCATAGGTACGCCTGATTTTGCCGTCCCGTCACTGGAAAAGCTGGTTGACATGGATTCCGACATATGTCTTGTCGTTACCCGACCGGATTCCAGGCGTGGTCGGGGGCGCAAGCTCAGGCGTTCGGCCGTTAAAAAATTTGCTTGCCGAAAAGGACTCCAGGTTTACCAGCCGCTCAAATTCTCCAGCAATCTAACGAAGGAACTTTTCGAACGCCTCGAACCGGACATCGGTGTCATTGTAGCTTTTGGAGAGATTTTATCCCCCTGGTTGATTGAGAGTTTCCCTTCCGGGTTATACAATGTCCATGCGTCATTATTGCCGAAATACCGCGGCGCGGCGCCCATCAATCACGCTTTGCTTAACGGAGACTCCCAGACAGGTGTGACGGTCCAGAGGGTTGTGCCCAGAGTGGATGCAGGGCCTGTTGTGAAACAAAAATCTACCGAGATATTGGCGGATGAAACCGCCGAAGACCTTCATGACCGTCTTGCGGTTTTTGGAGCGGAGTGTCTCGCAGAGGTCATCAAAGCTGTTTTGGCGGGGAAGGAACTGCCGGAACGGTATCAAGACGAATCAGAAGTTACCTATGCACCGAAATTGAAAAAAGAGGATGGTCGTATTGACTGGAATAAAAGCGCGGAATCGATAAAAAACCACGTCCGCGGACTGACGCCATGGCCGGGGGCTTATTGCCATTTTCTTGGGCAAAAGCGCAAAGAAAAGGTGACCGTTCAGCAGGTAAGTTGTTGTGAGGAAAGAACAGAAAAAAAATCGCCGGCCGGCGAGGTGGTTGAGATAACGCAGAATGAGGAAATGGTCGTGCAAACAGGGAACGGGAAGCGATTATGTATTCAATCGTTGAAACCGGCCGGCAGCAAAAAAATGAGTTCCGCCGACTTTATCCATGGCCGCCATGTTGAACCCGGCGACCAATTTGAGTAATCGGTTCCGCCGATGAATTGTCGATTTTTGGTTACGGCGGGCAGATTTTATTGTTCGAGTCATTTGTGATTATTGAATGAACTTTTGAGGATTTCTCTA
>JAGYMJ010000600.1 GCA_018400625.1 Planctomycetota bacterium | reverse complement strand
CCACCGGGACAAGCCCGGCGGTAACGTGTTTCACTGGATATTTACACTCTTTTTATGAATGGGACCATCCCGAGGGCGAACCCCGAAGGTTTTCGCGGGAAGGGCATTCCGAGGTGCATGTAGCACTGAGCGACCGGCACGGATGAGCGGGCATGGGATGGCGACAGGCGCGGTTTTCTTTTGGTAAAGATGACAGAGATGTTGAATAAATAAACAATGAGGAGATTTGAAAATGTTGAAATTATTGTGTGTCGGACTTGGAGGTATGGGACGCAGAGATCGTAAAAATGCCGAGGAAAGCGGTGAGTTTGAAGTTGTCGCCGGTGTCGATGTGGAACAGCAAATCCGTGAGGATTTTGAGGAAGAAACCGGTAAGCCTACCTTTTCGGATCTGTCCGAAGCGCTTGATCAAATACATTCCGATGCCGTTTTGATCGCCGTTCCGGATAAATTCCATGCTCCCTACAGTATTCAGGCGATGGAAGCAGGACGTGATGTGATCTGTGAAAAACCGATGGCCGAATCGCTGGAAGATGCCCACCGGATGGGCAATACGGCGAAAAAACTTAAACGAATGCTGATGATCAATAACCAGTTCCGATGGGATACGAGCAATTATCACGCCCACCGCCTTATTAAGGAAGGGCTTGTCGGACAATTGCGCAGTTTAGACCTGGAATGTTATGTCTTTTCCGACGCCTGTATGGCCGGATACCGTTCCACAATCTCTCAGTTAATACTGCAGGACCTCGGGATCCACCATTTCGATCTCATGAGATTTTTAACCGGCGCCGAAGTGGAAAGTCTTGACATCCGGTCATGGAAATCGAACGAAGAATACCAACCCATTCCCGTCAATACCGCCGCATGCGGAATAATGAATATGAACGGCCCCGTTACCGCTTTTTACAGGGCCGATAGTCGATCCCTGATCGACGGAACCGGCTATTCATGCCGTGCGTCGGTGACCGGCAGCAAAGGAACGCTGAACGTCGAAAAAAGCCGGTTAACGTTCCAGACCCATAAAAATCGCCACACGGTCGTTCCGCCGGAAATCATCGAACCCGTTCCGCCCGAACGCACCGCTATGCAATCCTATGCCGACGCGATCAAAACCCGCCAACCGGCTTTGACGGACTGCATGGACAACATAAAGTCTCTGAAAATTTTATTCGCAGCACTCGAATCTGCTGAGAAAAATTCAATGGTCGAATTGAGTTGAAAAATATTTAAGGATTCCGAACACTTTGGGGCCGACTGCAGCTGTAAGTCTGGCCGAAAGGCCGGCTCGTAGTGGAGCTTCCAAACGTTTCCGGGTTAGCGTGGCATTTTCGGGGACTCCTGAGAGCTGGGAGCGGGAAAGAGACCCCGCTGCCGGTCGCTTGCGCCGGTTTTCTGAGCCGCTGTGATTGGTCGCCGTGATCTTTGCAAGCACGGGCGCCGGCAGCGGTTACTCACGCGGAAAAACGCCCAATACTCCAGCGCGCCCAGCAGGCTGTCACTTGGAATCTGTCCGCCTTTCCAACCGCTCCCAGCCCCCGGCTATCCAGCAGGCTGCGATAAATTTTCTACGCGCAAAGCCCTGATTCCGCCTGGAGCGCTGGGAGCGGGATAGGGCCGCCCGATTTTCATCTTACAGGCTCTTTTCACCCCCACAAAAACGCGCATAAGCCCTCTTCAGAGCATTTATGACTGTAAGTGCCCTTAATATAAGGATTTACTATGGTAATACCAGACGACCAGACGATCTATCAATTGAAAACCGAAAGATCAAAAACATTCTGCATAACAAAGAGTGATACATACGATATGACACCGGCAATTACCGGGGTGGTCACCCAGCCGGAAGATATCCCGCCCAGCATCTTCCAGTTGACATTCCTTGCCCCCTTAATCAATGCTATCCCTAATATAGCGCCGACTATAGCCTGGGAACTCGAAACGGGTACCAGCGGTATCTCCGCAAGACCGATCGACATAAAGAAATCCCTCAACCCTTCCGAAGCGAAAAGATACAAAACCAAAGAGTGTGATGCAACAATAATGAACGCTGTTTCAGGGGAAAGACGAAACAAGTCCTTGCCGACGGTCTGCATCACCCGGTAAGAATATGTAAATATACCGACACTGATAGCTATGCCGCCCAAGAAAAACAATTGCTGAGTGCCGGTGAAGGTCACGTCTCCGAATAAGGTTATGTCGCTGAGCGGGGAGGCGGGAACAAACATGCCGACAACATTGGCCACATTGTTCGCCCCGAGACTATAGGCCCCCAGCATACCCACAACCAACAGACCGATACGCGTGTAGGCATCCAGAGTGAGTAAATGAATCTTAATTTTTCCCAACCCGAATTTCACCAATTTGTAAATGCCTATCGCAAATAAAGCGGCTAAAACGGGACATAGAATCCATGTTCCTACGATTCTGCTCAAAATGGAATAATCGGTATCGTAGCCGGAAAATATATTCCACCCCAATATCGCTCCCACTACGGCCTGAGACGTTGAAACCGGCAGCTTCATTTTCGTCATAAAAGTGACTGTCAACGCCGCCGCCAAAGCAACGGTAAATGATCCCGCAATCGCATTGATATTCCCCAGATCACCCAATGTTTCCGTACCGCCCGCACCTTCATTGACGGCGCCGACAACAACACATAGGGAGGCTAAAACGGCTGCAGTGCGGAATTTGATCATCCCGGTGCCCACGGCCGTTCCAAAGACATTGGCGGCATCATTGGCCCCTAACGACCAACCTAAAAAAGCTCCGCTGGAAAGAAAAAAAAACATGACTTATATTTGCCTCTTGATGGCATATATTGCCAGCCTGTCACTTACCGCTTCAGCAGCATCGGAGATGCTTTCCACATTTTCTGCGAAATAACGCAGATGCATCTTGCGGCTGAGCCGCAGATCGGCGTCGAAAATTTCCTGCTTTAATTTTACGGCGGCAACATCGCACTCGTGCTCATAAAACGCCACTTTGTGAATATAGTCATTGACCGATTCAAAATCTTTAAAAAAGGCACGTATTGCCCTCACAAGCCATTCAATCGAATTGAGCGTCGAATCGCCAAGTTCCAGGAATAAATCATTGAACTGGTTGTCTATCTCCGGTGATTCGACGTAAAATTTGGTCAAGGTCTCTTTATACGTATCAATGACATCGTCGGTATTTTCAAGTATGGCCAGAACATCCCCCCTGTTTTCCGGTATCAAGGTCTTCAAATACAGTTGCCGTTCGATATTCATCCGCAGTTCATCAGCTTTGCGTTCATAGTCGGTGATTGTCTTGAGCCGTGCCTCAAATTCTTCGCGATTTTCTTTAAGATACAGCTCAAGACCCTTCTGAAATAAAATTCCGGCCTCACTGACCAAATTAAGAAAATCGTCAATTTCGGATTTTAACATTTTTGATAGTTTTAACAGGCTTGCCATAATCACCTCTCGCTGAATTGAATTTTGTAAAATTTGGCATATTGACCGTCCTGCTCCATCAACTCCGAATGGGTCCCCCTTTCTGTTATACAACCGTCTTCAACAAACAAAATGTTGTCGGCTTCGAGGATGGTCGAGAGTCGATGCGCGATGACAAACGTGGTACGCCCCGTCCTTAACCTCTCCACGGCTTGTTTGATTAAAACTTCGGTCTCAGAATCTACCGAGGAAGTCGCTTCATCCAAAAGGAGTATTCGCGGCTCTTTCAACAATGCGCGCGCAATCGATATGCGCTGACGCTGCCCTTCGGACAATTTGATACCCCGCTTGCCGATTTCTGTATCGTACCCGGCGGGCGTTTCTTCAATGAACTTGTCCGCGTTGGCCAGCCTGGCGGCCGCAATGATATCTTCTCTTGAAGAATTCAGCTTGCCATAACCTATGTTCTCGGCAATAGAGCCGGAAAAAAGGAAATCGTCCTGCATCACCATCCCGATATGTTGACGTAAAGAATGCTGAGTAATGTCTCTGACATCCGTTCCGTCAAGTAACACCTGCCCCCTGTAAGGCTCATAAAACCGCGGGATCAGTCGGGTAATCGTGGTCTTACCCGATCCGCTCGGCCCGACCAGAGCAATCATGCTGCCCGGCGGGGCCTCAAAACTCACACCGGTCAAAATAGTCTCCTCTTCATATCTGAAATGCACATCCCTGAATTCAACTTCGCCCCCAACGGATTTCAACTCGATCGCATTTTCCTTGTCATTGATCTCCGGCTCTATATCCATATAGTTGAAGAACCTTTCCACCCCCGCCACGAATCGGCCGCCCCGTTCGGCAAACATCATCAACCGCATGATAGGCTCAAGAAAGCCCCGCAAGAGGAAGATAAAAGCGGTGAGGGTGCCGATAGTGATATCGCCATCTATAGCCCTCCAACCGCCCACAAACAGGACGGCCGCCATGCCGACGCCGTTGATGAACATAGCGCCGGGGAACAGCAGCGCTATATATCTTATTATCCGCATCCGGCTCAAACGATGCTCTTCGTTGGCTTGCTCCGTATTTGCGCTCTCCTCCCTTTCCCTGACAAAAGCCTTAATAACGTGTATGCCCGTAAGATTTTCTTCCAATCCCTCCGAAAGCGCCGCAAGCTGTTTGCGCTCGTTGCGAAACTCACGCCACATCCTCTTGACCACCATCCGTGAGAACAACGTTAATACCGGCACGATGGCGGTAGCGACGAGCGCAAGCTGCCAATCCAGATAAAACATCACCACACCGGTCCCGCACAGCATGGCCAAACCGGCCAGTATCGTTTCGGGGCCGTGATGAACCACCTCTTGCACCGTGTTCATGTCATCAATAATACGCGCCAGCAGCTCTCCGGTTTTTTTGTTGTCATGGAACGACATGGAAAGTTTCTGAAAGTGCCCGTAGAGATCATTGCGCACCTGAGCAGTTAAGCGCTGCGCTATTGAATGCCCCCAATACTCTTTAATGGAGGCCAACAGTGCCCATACAGTAAAGATCACTATAACCGAGATCACCAGCAGCACCAGACCATGAAAATCCCGCTTCTCTATCGACTCGTCGATAACGCTCCTGACCAGGAGAGGAGGGAATAAAAGCAGCAGCCCGGCGGTAAGATGCATCACCTGAACCACAATGAAACTTTTAAGGAAAGGGCGCAAATAAGTTTTCACAAATCGTTGTATACATTCCAATGCCGGAATTTCCGTCTCGTGTTCTGCCATGTTATTGATATAAAAAGGTTTTGTGATGAGAATTGAACAGAAAAAAACGTCTTAATTTATCCATTGACTTCAGGCGCTTAATGGCCATACATCGACACAAAATTGTCGATGTGCGTAAAAAGTATCCTTCCCCAATCTTTCCCCTTAATCTTTCGCCCTAATCTTGATCGACGTTTGAGCCGTAAGTCGATAAAAATGAGAAGAGTCTTTGAACCTGACCGCAATTTTAAGTGAGTAGTTTGCTCTGCGCAACACCGCGCCGACAGGCGCCCCGTTTTCAGATCGAAGACTCTGAAAACGCGCAGGCGCTTAATGGCCGTATATCGACCACCGGTGAGTGAGGTGGTAGGTATAACCGGTCAGTAAATATCGATTGGCTTGTGGCATACTATCTGCGGCACTTCAAACGCCGCCTCCCGTTCTTCCAGCTCGGCCTGCCGCTCGCTGAGTCTGTATTCGTGATATATCGCGCTCAGCTCCTGCAGCAACGCATCGCCTGTCATGCCGTTGTTCTTCACCCTGTTCAATCGTCTCCTGACCGGCGGCGACGGCGTTTGCTGATAAATGTCAACCAACAAATTGATCTGTTTCTTTTTCTCTGAATCTTCGCTGCGCCGGAACAGTTCCTGAAGCTCATCCAGCACATAGCGTTGACACGCAAGAAGTGAACTGCTGTACCGGCGCTGAGAACGCCGGTGCCTGAAAACATCCTCGAAATGCTGCTTCACCGCCATGATTCGCCGGTTGAAATCCTTCGGCACGGCACCGGCCATCTGCTCATCTTCTTCGGCCCATATCACCGGCAGTATCTCCGACGGATCAGAGGAAATTATCTTCCCCTTCTCGTCAGTAAGATAAAGCTGCTGATACTCGCCCGCCTTGCAGTGCACAAACAGCCCGTCCTTCCTGGACAACCTGGTCGAGCGAATACCGTCGCGCAGGCGCGCGATTCTTTTAAATTCTTCCGGATTCTCTTCCATCATGTTGCGTAGCAGCGCCTCCACCTCGCTGATACCGATCAGTCTGCGCGCTTCTTCGTCCTCAAAAAGCGGAAGCTTTTCCTTTTGCTCCTCGTAAATGGCATACATCGCGTTTTCG
>JAGYMJ010000599.1 GCA_018400625.1 Planctomycetota bacterium | reverse complement strand
AATTGCTTTTCCACTCTGGCATTTATTAAAAAGCAAAATCATGGGCTTAATTCCATAACATAAAAGCTTTTATCCTAAAAAATGTCTTTGCTTTGTGAGAAATGCGGGTTAACTTTTTCTTGACGCCACATGATAATATGGTTATAATTATTTTAGTTCGTTGGAATTGCTGTGAAAACGAAAATCTAATAGAATCGCGATAAGCTCATAGAACAAAAGGAAAGGCTTAACCCTGAATAATGTCAATTATTTAATAACACGATCAAATATGCGCAATAAAAACATAAAGAAAGCCAACCGGACCTTTAACCATCTATTCATTACGGCAGAGGGAAGGTTAAAAGCCGTTTTGGCCGATTTAGGCGTGGAAAAAACATCCGATGTTATGAAGATTACCGAACAAGAGGTTAAATCGCTGCCTTTATGCGGTCAAAAAACATGGCTCCAGGTGAAAAAACTGCAAGATGCCCTGATGGGGTGGGAATCGACAAATCAAAAAAAAGAGGATGAAAAGCATAGACGACTTGAAAAAATTACTCAAGAGCTTGAAATTGGCAACAATTTCAAAGAATTCCCGTTGTTTGCTCGCAAGAAGAAAGCAGCCAATACCGTTTCGCCTCCTTCGATCCCTACTATTGAGGAAATACCTTTATCACGATTCTCCTTTCCTGCCAGGGCTAAAGGTATGTTCGAGAAGCTGGGCATGAAAACCCTGGGAGAATTGTTATATACCACCCCGTCGCAACTGCTTGAGAAAAAGAATTTTGGAGTAAATACACTTTATAACGTCAGAAATATAATCAGGCAGACAATGGCGAACTTTACGTTACAAGAAAGCGAAGCAGAGCTTGAATGGACCTCTTTTCGGGCTTTACTCCATTCCTTGTTGAAAATATACGCCCGGGAAGAACGGGATATCGAAATAGCCGCTAAGAGGCTTGGCTTTCAACACAATAAAATATCGACTTACCATGAAATTGCCGAAGAGTTTAATGTCACCCGTGAAAGAATTCGACAGATATGGACCCCTATATGGGATAAACTCAGTTCTATGGAGGGACGCAACAGACTCAGGCCTTTTTGGGATGTTGTTCTGGAAGTGCTGGAAAATAATGGAGGAATATCCCGGATCGAGGACATATGGGAAGAACTCTGTTCGCATTTCAACTGGCAAGATGAAATGAATTTTTTCGCTTTGAAAAAATTCATGGAACTCTGGCCGCAAATAAAAATTAATCGAAAATTAAACTGTATTATGCTGCTCGGATACCCTTGCCTCTCTTGCAGTACCATAAATCAACAGTTAAGGGATGATATCGCTCATCATAACGGCGATATTCCCTTAAATGAAGCCTTAAAAAATCTGAGAACCATCTGTGAAAACAAATGCCTTGAAGAAAAAATCCCCCTGGCCCCGGAACCTTCTCTCGATCTGGTACGTTTCCATGCCCAGAACTCTCACGACATGAAGATGGAAGCCGGTAAACTCTTTTCTTTTCAACATTGGCAGATTACTCACGGGTACCGAATTAAAGATGTGGCTAAAGCTACTCTGGAAGATATTGGTGAGCCGATACATTACTCCGAACTTGCCAAAATCATCAGAAAACACAATAATCGGTTCAGCGACATACCGGACTCAAAAGTGCATAATTGCCTCATCTCTCATTCGCATTTTGTCCTGGCCAACAGGGGAACTTACGGACTGCCTGATTGGCACATTAAACCCTACATGACGCATGCTCAAGCTATAATGAAACTTTTGGAGAAGCGTGGACGTCCCGTGGGGAAAGATGAAATCCTGTCAACACTGACAAAAAAAGGGTTTAAGGAAGCCAACCTCAGAGCCGCTTTTTATTCTCATCCGAGAATTGTCAGGGTCAAAAAGAACACCTACAGACTGGGCAAAAAATGAGATTTTGAATTTGTAAGTATTCACTAAATCTGACTACCCGAGATAATTCAGCAGATCAGCCTTAGACATTGTATTCAACACATCTTTACTCTCAAGCCATCCACGTCTTGCGGTGGCAATCCCGAATTTTATCAGGCTAAAATGTGATGCCGTATGTGCATCGCAGCCGATCGATATTTTCACGCCCGCTTTTTTGGCCTCCCGGCAGACAATATCTGTGATATCCAGACGTTCCGGATAGGCATTAAGTTCGAGTGCAGTGCGATTTTGTGCACACTCATCGATTATTTTTCCTCTATTGACAGGATACGCCTCGCGCCGGTTCAGCAAACGCCCCGTTAAATGACCGATGCAATCCACGTGAGGATTCCTTACCGCTGCCGCTATCCTATCTGTCATCTCCCGTTCTCTCATGGCAAAATGGTCGTGAACCGATGCAATCACCCAGTCAAGTTCGGAAAGAGTCTCATCCCCATAATCGAGAGAGCCATCTTTGAGGATATCCACCTCCGTACCTTTCAGCACATAAAAATAATCGAAATCATTGTTTATTCGATCAATGATTTCATTCTTTCTCTTTAAGTCATCCTCATCCAGTCCGTTAGCGATAGTCAGGCTTTTACTATGGTCTGTGATTGCTAAATACTCATATCCTGAAGCCTTAGCGGCATAAGCCATTTCTTCAACGGTCATGTCGCCGTCGGAAAAGGTGCAATGTGAATGCATCTCGCCCTTTATATCATCCGTTGCGATCAGATCAGGCAAAGACCGCTCAGCCGCTGCTTCCACTTCTCCCCTATCTTCTCTCAATTCAGGGGCTATATAAGAAAGGTCGAGGGCGCCATATATATCTTTTTCCGAAGCGCCCGCCAATTTTGTGTCGCCTCGATAAAGGCCATATTCATTGATTTTTAGTCCCCGATCAGCCGCCATCCCCCGCAATTTAACGTTATGAGCCCGGGAACCGGTAAAATAGAGGAGTGCGGCGCCAAAGCTTTCAAGAGGCACGACCCGCATATCAACTTGCAACCCCTCTTTTGTGCGGATACTGCCTTTGGTATCGCCGGCCGCAAGCACCTCCCCGGCCATCTCCAATTGAGTAAAAGCTGAAACGATATTCTGCCCATCCTCATTGACTTTAGCCTCAGGGGGGAGGCCTGCAAGTATGTCCACATCTCCAACTGTCTCCCTCATTCGCCGCAGTGAGCCGGCAAATTCTATACATTCCGCACCGGTTTCCTCCCGCAATTTCTGAATGATATTCCGGGCGGTCGGCAGGGCTTCCCCAAGCAGTATTCTGCCCCTGCAGGATTTCACAAAAGAGATACCGGTTTTTATTTTTTCAATCATCTTATCACCAATGCCCTCCATATTTCCCAGTTTTCCGTTATCAATTGTTCTTTCGAGCTCATCCACGCTGGTTATACCCTTCTCGTTGATGAGTTTTGCAATTGTTTTCGGCCCGACATCAGGGATTTGAAGCATATCCAGGGCTGAAACGGGAAAGGAATTTAATAGTTTCTCATGAGCTGATATTTTCCCCGTTTCAAGATATTCATTAATTTTCTGTGCGCTGCTTTTACCAATCCCCGGCACGGTCTCAACGCCCCTTTGATGAGCTATCTCCGCAACATCTTCTCCGAGCCCTTCAAGAACTTCTGTTACCTTACGATAAGACCTTATGCGGAAAGCGTTTTCACCTTTGATTTCCATTATATCCGCCATCGTCTCAAACTTATCTGCTATTTCTTTATTTTTCATAATGCTGAGACCTCAGTCAATAAAAGTCAATAGATGTATTCACAAAATTCTAACCTTATATTTGACACAAAATACTTTTTTTGTTAAACTTTATTCAGAATTGACGGGGGATTAGCTCAGTTGGGAGAGCGCTACAATGGCATTGTAGAGGCCACGGGTTCGAGTCCCGTATCCTCCACCACTCCGTCATTAATGTAAGCTTCTGAATCGCAGATGTTTGCGGAAACTGCTCTGCCGCCTGCGATTCTCTTTTGCATACTCTCGCCCCATTCTTTGCCCGTCCAACATAACTATTCCCAGCCCCCTACTGAGCCAATCAAAAGAAACCATCATCACTCATTTCTGTAAGTATCTCAATAGAGGAAGTGTGACGAAAAGGATCATCAGTAGTCAATTAAATGATATATGCTTACAGATATAATGTCAACATACATATAAAGGGACAGTCACATTGACATAAGATTATGTATTTTCCGACATATCACAGAAATCTTGCCTGCATAGGCCGCAGAAGCAAACAGAACTGAAAAGACGCCGCCCCCAGGACGTTCACTTAAATCGCGTAATTTCTTGTTTTTCTCTTGAGTTCTCCCCCCTTTGGAGTTTATAATGACATTGTGTTTTTCTCTTTCGCTTGAGACTGCTTTTCAAAAAGTCCGTTTGTTTTCATGAATTTTATTCTCCGGGGAGACAAAAACAATTGATGTGGCTGCAGAAATTTAGGGAAAAGGGTAAAAGCGAACGAATATACTTTTTTCTGACTTTTGTTATTCGCTTATCGCTCATCCTGGCTATTATTGGGGCTGTATGGGAAACCGCGACAATAGAAAGTGCATGGATGACCCTTTTTGTCAGTTCTCTTGCCTTGCTTTTCACTTTTGTGCCCCTGTTTATTCAGCGAACGTATAAGGTAAGACTGCCCGGTGAAATTCAGATAATCATCGTCCTGTTCATTTATGCGTCCCTCTTCCTGGGAATGGCGCAGGAATGGTATGGCAGGTTTTGGTGGTGGGACTCGCTCATGCACGGTTTTTCCGGCGTTGCATTGGGTTTCACCGGTTTCCTCATACTTTATGTGCTCTATAAGAGTGGAAAGCTGCAGGCCAGCGCATTTTTAATCGTCATGTTCTCCTTCTGTTTTGCTGTGGCGCTCGGAGCGGTCTGGGAAATTTTTGAGTTCGGCATTGATACATTTTTTGGTGACAACATGCAACGGGCACGATTTACCATAGAAAAGGTTCAGGAATCTGAATATAACGGTCTGTATCGCCTGCAATGCATGACGACCGCCTACAAATTTGAAGATGTTGAGAAGCACGAAAAAACAAGGGTCGCTATTTACGATACGATGTGGGACATGATACTCAACAGTATCGGCGCCTTGCTGGCCTCGATCAGCGGTTTTCTTTACCTGAAAAAAGGTGAAATTTTCCTCTTTGATAAGTTGATAGGCAAGTTTGAACAGGTCAACCCGGAACTGTTTGATTCCGAAGGGGAAAACAATGAAAAAGAGGTTTGACGCTGCTGAACCAAAAGCCGTATTTCTGTATTTAAGTATTCAGTGAACCCCGTTGATTGGTGGTTCCTACCGCCGGGCTTGTCCCGGTGG
>JAGYMJ010000598.1 GCA_018400625.1 Planctomycetota bacterium | reverse complement strand
GTGGAGATGAGTGAACGGGGTTCACTGAATATTTACGGTTGAACATTATTTTTTCGTACATCGACAATTCTGTGTCGATGTACGCTGATTTAGCGCATAATATGAAATCGGGGTTAAAATGGTCAAAGTCAGCGAGATATTGCAGGCGCCGCGCCGTACGAAACGTGTGGCGACAATTGCCAAAGTTTTAGCTTCAGAAGGGCTGGGGTATATTGTGGCCAGGTTGGGCATAGGTCATTATCTTCCTCCCTGGGCGCGTTTTGCCAGGGGGAAAATGTCGGAAAAGCCTCCTGATATGCCTGAGAGGTTGGCTAATGTACTGGAGGAACTGGGGCCTACCGCCGTTAAATTTGGGCAGATGCTTTCCACCCGTCCCGATCTGCTGCCCCCGGAATACTTAAAGACACTTCAGAGGATATGTCATGATGTAGCTCCTTTTTCTTCCCCGGAAGCAAAGGGAATTATAGAGCACGAACTCCATGGGGAAGTCGGTGAACTCTTTGCGGAGTTCGAGGATGAACCTTTGGCCAGTGGTTCCATTGCTCAGGTACATCGAGCCCGTTTGAAAAGCGGAGAGGAAGTCGTAGTAAAAGTCAGGCGTCCGGGGATAAGCAAGATTATCGAGGACGACATAGCCATTATGCATTACCTTGCCGAGCAGGCCGCCCGACTGGAAGAGTTCAGGCCGCTGAGGATACCTATGCTGGTAGAAGAGTTTGCTGAAGGGGTGAGAAGGGAACTGAACTTACTTTCAGAAGCTGCCGACACACACAAGTTTCAGGTCGCATTTGGGGATGATCGAAGCTTTGTCGTACCGGAAGTTCATTGGGATTTTTGTTCTCCGGCAGTGCTGACTATGCAGTATTTGAAAGGCACTTTTCTCAGTGAATTCAGTGAATTGGATGAAGAAAAAGCACCCCTTGAGCTGAGAAAAAAGGTTTCAATGGTTATAATGGATCGATTTTTGAAACAATATTTTGAGCTGGGCTTTTTCCATGCAGACCCCCATACCGGTAACATTCTTTTGATGGAAGATAACCGTATAGCTCTGATTGATCTCGGTCTGACGGGCCGCATCGGCGATTCCCTGCAGAGCCAGCTCGGCGCCTTTGCTATCGCGATCGGGCGTAGACAGTTTGAAATGGCCGGCCATGTTTTAGCCGAGACGGGGGCGTTTCCCGCCGACCTTGATGAGGATGAATTCGTAGCCGAGACGGCCGCCCTTTTGGAACGGCACTATCATGTTCCCTTCGAGCGTATCGATATGCAGCAGGCTTTTCAGGAAGTCATGCGTATTGTTCGTAAGCATAATGGGATGATGCCGAGGAATTTCGTGTTGTTGGGGAAATCCCTGGTCACTGTGGGCGGTATGATAAACCAACTCTCCGCCGGGATAAATACGGCTGATCTTATTGTACCTTATGCCAAGGACCTGGTGCGTCAAAAACTCAAACCCAGTACCATATCGAAGAGAGTTACCGAACAGGCTTATGAATTCTCGATGCTTATGCGGACGATGCCCCGTGACCTGAGGCAATTGGTCGGGAAACTTAAATCCGGCGCTCTGGAATTTGCTATTAACCACCGGGGACTGGAAAGATATCTGCTCGATCTCGACCGTACGGGCAACAGGCTTGCCCTGAGTATCATGTTGGCGGCCATACTGATTTCTTCCACGACGATATTAACGGCCGAGTTGGGCCCGGTAATACCGGTTTTTGGGTGGGAGGCCAGTGCGCTTGGTTTAATGGGATATGCATTCGGGTTTGTTCTCGGCATATGGCTTGTCATTGGAATATTCCGGTCGGGTACAATATAAATAACTTTACATTCAACGAATTATGGAGAAACTCAATGAAAAAAAATTATATGTTCACACCAGGGCCGACAATGGTTCCTGCGGAAGTTTTGCTGGAGGAAGCCCAGCCTCTTATTCATCACCGAACGCCTCAGTTCTCCGAGGTGCTGCGTGAGATCGGCGAAGGACTTAAGGAACTTTTTGGTACTTCAGAAGACGTTTACCTGATAACCGGCAGCGGTACCGCGGCTATGGAGGCCGCGGTAGCCAACACCTGTTCGCCGAACGACACAGCTATCTGTGTTAAAAGCGGTAAATTTGGAGAAAGATGGGCTGAACTGGCCGAAGCCTATCGTTGCAATGTGGTAAATTTTGATTTGGAGTGGGGTAAGTCTTTTACGGCCGATCAGGCCGAGAAATTGCTGCAACAGCATCCGGAAGCTTCTGTTCTGTGTGTAACCCACAGTGAAACTTCCACCGGTGCATTGACGGATATAGAGAGAATAGCAAAAGTCACAAGCCGCACGGATACTCTGCTGATTGTGGACACCATTACGAGCATTGGAGTCCATGCCGTCGAGATGGATAAATGGGGAGCGGATGTGATGGTCGGGGGTTCGCAGAAAGGATGCATGGTTCCGCCCGGCTTGTCATTTATTGCTGCAAGTCAAAGGGCGTGGTCTACAATAGAAGCAGCGACTTCGCCCCGGTATTATCTTGATATGCGTGCAATGCGGAAAAAGTGGAGTGAATTCCAAACGCCCTATACCGGGCCTGTCTCATTGGCCAGAGCCCTGCGCAAAGCATTGCATATGATGCGGGCGGAGGGTCTTGAAAACATTTACGAACGTCACGCCCGGCTCGCAGAAGCTGTGCGTGAGTCCATGAAAGCAATAGGATTGGAGCTTTTGCCCGAAAATCCCGCTAATGGTCTGACTTCCGTTTTGGCGCCGGAAGGGATAGACAGCGGGGAATTGGTATCAAAGATGCGCGATGAATATGGTGTGACTATAGCGGGCGGGCAGGGACATCTTAAAGGCAAAATTTTTCGGATAGGGCACATGGGATATATCAGCAAAGAGGATTTACTTGTCTGCATTTCGGCCGTAGAACGTGGGCTTCAGGACCTGGGCTATGCATTTGAATTTGGTTCTGCGGTGTCACTAACCCAAAAACTTTTATTCGAAAAATAATTTTTTTCAGAATAGCAAAGTTAGTTCTTTATAAGTAGATAGACTCTATTATATAATAAATGACTAGAAGATATGTTTTGCTAAAAAACAGGTATGCATGTTTTGTATGTTACTTCCTGTGTTGGTGTTATGACATCCATGCAGATGTTTTCCATAGTGATTGTTTTTTGTGTTTCAAGATATGAGCTTTTTTTTGAATGAAATAGAGGGAAGATCATCAGGAGTTATGGTCTTTAATGTTGCATATTCATTTGACTCTCAGGGTGGAATTAGCGTATTGTAAGCTTTAATGGTCGCAAGGGAATACGACCATCGTCAGATTAAGTTAAGTTAACTTAAAAGTAAATTTTTACCCTTAAGGAGGTATTAGAGATGGCTAAAGAATCATTACTTGTAAGCTCAAAAGTTAAAAATCTTATCAAATCGAAAGGACTCATGTGTGCATCTGAAACTATGGATGCGTTGAATGACTGCTTAGAAAGCTGCATTAACAAAGCAGCAGAAAGAGCAAAAGCAAACGGCAGAAAAACCGTTCAGGCTAAAGACCTGTAAAAATCAGCTTCAAAAAGGCGTAAAGACATGTAAAACCCCCCCCAAGTGGTTTTGTTCCCTTGCGACTCTTTTGAGGGGGGATGGTCATGTTGGTTATGCTGGATTGTTGTTTGATAGAGGTGCGAGCCCCGTTTGACAACATCAAACGGGGTTTTTTTCTTGTTTTTGCCGGGTTAGATATGTTATCCCGCATATTTCATAAACCAACGACTATATTTAATATAACAGACTGATAACCGTAAGTCCTCAGTGAACCCCGTTGATTGGTGGTTCCTACCGCCGGGCTTGTCCCGGTGG
>JAGYMJ010000597.1 GCA_018400625.1 Planctomycetota bacterium | reverse complement strand
GATGAAGCGCAACTGCGAGGTCTATCCCAAAGCGCTCAACTGGATGGTTCTACGGGGCGGGCGTCGGATGACGCGCGCCGGACTGTTTCATCCGGACTGGCTTGATAAAGCCAACTCGAAGCACGTGGCGTCCTGGAAACAGATTGCTGCGGCGGCGGCGGGCGAGACACAAGAGCAGAGGGCAACGGTGGAACTGCAAAGTGCGGCACAAGCGGGCTGGGAGCTTGTCTTCCATGATGCGTTCGATCGCGAAGAACTCGGCGATAACTGGAAGGCGGTAGCCGGAAACTGGCAGGTGGAAGATGGTGCGCTGCGCGGCCAGGGAGCGCTGCTGACGGCACAGGGCTTTCCCGGCGGCGATGCCGTTGGCTACCAACGAATGGAGTTCACGGCCTCTGTCGAGGCCGACGCGCCACGCGTGTCGGATATGAGTTGTTTGCTGCATGCCGATCCTGAGGCTGACAAGAGGCAGTCATGGACGGCGGGCTATTTCTTCCAGTTCGGGGGACAGTGGAACGAATCGCACCGCATCGCCCGGCGTGGGGACACGCTTGTGTCGGCGGGGGATTCAAAGATCGCCATAGTTCCCGGCAAGACGCACAAGATCGTTGCGGAGAATGACCAGGGGCAACTGAGCCTGTTCGTGGATGGCATCAATGTCCTGACGGCGGACGAGGATGCATCCTTGCTGGGGGATGGTGCTGACCGGGTCGGCTTCTATTTCTACACGCCCTTCAAAGTCCACGACGTCAAAGTATACGTCAAACGCTTGGCCGGCGGGTTATAAGACAATATCTGTAGGACTGCCGCCACATGATTAAAATCAAGCGGCATGATGAAACGGCCTGTTCTTAAATTCAAAGTAAGGTTTTACCTGGCGGTTGATGAAGGCTTCAAAGGTTTGGGCGTCAACTCTAAAACCACACCCTTGCTTTTGAATAATAAAAATTTTATAATATATATTGTGGTTACAATGCTGAGATTTATCCGACAAAGACTTCAGAAATTTTTTATCTGTGAAAGCGGCCAGACAGCCGCTGAATATGGAATTCTCATGTGGTTTGCGGTTTTTATCGGCACCGTGACACTTTTAACTTTTCTTTTTGCCTTTGAACAGGCATTGATTGGCTATTATGAAGATATAGTTAATATCATAGCTTTGCCGTTACCTTAATATTGGATTGAGCTCATGTTTGAAGTTTTTACCCTAACAAGGAGGTGTGTCAAATGAAAAAGCTGCTGAAGAAAATTAAAATTTCGGGACGGAAAGGCCAGACGACGACTGAGTATGTCATTATACTCGGTCTTGTGGCCCTGGGCAGTATCGCCGTTATACTGCTTTTCGGGAACCAGGTGCGGGAACTTTTCGGCGCTGCAACAGGTCGCTTGGCGGGACGTGACGATGTCACTATTGAAGACCATAGTGACGATGATGCTGTTGATATGGATTTTCAGGATGCCTTTGAAGGCTATTGAAAATCGCGCAATCATCAGCCCGTCTTAACATTACAGGCCTAATTTTTCTGTTCCACAGGTGACTCCTCCATGCAGGCCATTTTAATCGTACGCCATTTTCTGCTTGCTGTTCTGTTGATAAGCTGTGCTTATACCGATTTGGCGCAGAGCAAGATATATAACTTCATCACTTTCCCCGCAATATTTTTGGGTTTATTGGTCTCTTACGTTTATGGAGGTATTATCACAGAGGGGATGGCCGGCATATCCTTAGCCGGCTCTCTTGCAGCGATGGGGATTGTTCTGCTGCTTTTCACCTGGCCATATTTAAGGGGAGGGATTGCAGCCGGCGATATTAAGCTTATGCTTGCCGTAGCGGCAATCGGCGGATTAAATGATTATTTTACCGTTTATGCCCTCCTCTACAGCACCCTGCTGGGAGCCTTTATGGCTGTTATGGTGTTTATCTGGAAAGGACGGCTCAGGGAAGGACTCAGATCGACGGCCAGTTTTGTGCTCTCGATAGGCCATGTTCAAAAGGAAGACAGGGGAAATTATGAAAAAATGACGGGACTGACCATCCCCTATGGAAGCGCTATCGCCATCGGCACAATGATCGCATGGTTTGTTGTTGAGATTTGAAATGAGAGGCAGTTTCTCTTAAAACATGAGTGGAGGTGGGCATATGGGGAGACGGGCAAACGGCATAAACACAATCAGCAGCATCGCCCATTCCCTGTTTACCTCATCCTCTGAAGACACTTCACAGGACGGCCAGGCTATCGTCGAATTTGCCGTTGCTTTTCCTATCCAACTCCTGATCATGCTTTCCATCATGCAACTGGCCCTGATTTTTGTGGGCCAACAGGTCGTCACCTATTCCGCCTACAAAGCCGCCCGTTCGGCGCTGGTGGCCCGTCACCCGGCAGAAGCCGAATGGCGTGCCGGCCGTGCTGCAGCCCTTGTATGCTCGCCCATCACCGGAACCACCATCCATGACCGATACGGGGAGAGTGTGCATGATGAACCGATCCGGGAAATCGAACTGCCCGGCTGGGGCGCCATCCCCAAATCCGGCATATCCTCCGCGCTCAAAACACATGTTTCATCTCTGCAATTTTCAGGTGACAATGAGGTTGAAGCCACCGTCACACACTATTATGAGTTAACTTTGCCGATAGTTGGTTTTCTTTTCAGCACGGTTATAGGAACACCTGCTCCCGATTTTAACCACGGGATTGGTCGTTCGGGCTCACCCGCTCAAGGAAGTGAACTGGAACATGAAACGGAAAAAAACATCTGGAGAATAGATGCCCCGCACATCCGTTTGAGAAGCACCGCACGAGCGGCTATGCCGGGAAGGTCTGAGTGAATATCTACGTCATTGGAAAGTGGAAAGTCGAATGTGGGTAAGTCCCCAGTGGACCACGTTGTTCCTCCACTGGTAAGTCATCAGTGAACCCCGTTGATTTGGGGTTCCTACCGCCGGGCTTGTCCCGGTGGA
>JAGYMJ010000596.1 GCA_018400625.1 Planctomycetota bacterium | reverse complement strand
AGCTAATAATCTTCATTCCACCGGCACAGGGCACGGTGGAGATGCCACGGTGTTCACAAATCATCCTCTTTTACCTGAAGACGTCCGAAAGCACCTGGAACATGGAAGATGCCCCGGTCGTTGGGCAGAAAACCAAAGCGTTCTCTTTGTTGATCAAGGCCGCGTGTGCGCCCTATATTGAAGAACCATGGTTCTTCTTCGGTCGGTTTCTCACCAACGACGAAATGGAGAGGATCGCTCTGACCTTCCTCTTCCGGCACAACGGGTATGCGGACTTTGAGCCTCCAGTAATCCTCGCCGCGTTCCGTCTCGATTTCAGCCAACGAACTCCAGTTGTCCATAGTACGCGTACGGCCGTATTGCCGGTCAGCGTCGTAAAGATCACCGTCAGGATTTATTTCAATATGATAGTAGGCGTGATAGGGCGTTTCCAGAAGTATAGCCACACTGTCGCCGCCCCAGACATTACGCGTGATCGGCATGTTGTCGATGTCGGGTTCCTGACAGTAAATATCGAAGACCAGAGCATCGCCCTGCCATTCCACCTGAAATGTTGTCTCAATATCCACTTTTTCGCCGGTCTCCATATCTCGGAGCCGGTAGGTGGGTGCTGTGATTCCGCGTTCGGCGTCTCCAGCCCAGGCCACCTTGGCGTCTTTTCGCGGTTCGCCCATCTCTTTGCGTTCCTTTAACGCCTCTTCATGTTCTTCGAGCGGGGTCAACTCGTCGAGGATGGACTGTATTCGCTCGCCATAGACATTTTCGCCGGCGATACGGCGGGCTTCCTGCACAAGCTTGACCAATTCGATCCGCTTTTCGATCGGTACCAATGAGGGCGAAGGTTTGCGTTTTCTTGAGTAAGAAGCTTCGGCAAATTCAAAGGCGCTGCGCATAGCGTCCGCCGCCGGACCGTAAAACTTTGTGTAATACTCATCCAGCAAAGCATCCAGATCTTGATCGGCGTTCCAGAAATAGCGGGACATAACATACATATTAAGGTGGCTCAGTCCCGGGTGGAGCCAGCGCTGATCGCGTGAGCGGGGCACGGAAGAGGCTTCACCGAGGGATAATCCTTTCATGGCTCCCAGTTCTTGCGCGATGCTTCGCGGAAAGATGATGGGGAAATCCGGTGAAGCTGACCATTGCACGTTGGCGTTTCGCATGAGCCGCTTAGGCGCCAGCTTTTCCGCCCACCTTTCAACTAAATCCCAGTAGGCTTCCCAGCTCTCCGGATCGTCCAGACCCGGCCGCACCCATGAGATGCGCACGACAACATTCGGGCTGAATTTGTCGATGCTGTCGGGCGGGTTTTGATAAGCCGTATAAGCTCCGCCCAGAACCAACCGATCAGGATGTGTTTTGTAAACTTCTTTGGCAACATTGTTGACGAACTCCCAAACGACTTCCGAAGCGGTCTTGTCGTAACAATCCTCACACTCGCAATGCCGGTAGCCGTCCTGCGGAAAAATCGATACGCCGGTCAAGTCAAACTGGTCAAACGCCGCCCGGGCGAAGTCGATCGCCTCCTGCAGCAAACCTTCGGAGGAGAAGCAGGAATGACCGCTGCCGCGGAAGCCTGTTATTCGCTTTCCACCGTATAACGCGTAATACTCCGGATGTTCTTCCTTCATCTGCTGACTGCTTTGGATCAGACGCATCCCGTGAGAACCGGCGACGTCACGGTTATTGAGTCCCAGTCGGAAAGCCCATATGAAATCATCCCAGGGGAAATGAGGGACGTTACCGAGGCGTAAATTGTGATATAAGTAGTCGGGCTTGACCGTCCTGTCAAAGCGGGGCAGGGGGATGGAGTCTTGCTGCGGAACGACTTCACCCAGTTCACCGGGCATGTACCACCTTACTCCCAGACTCCGCAGGAACTCATAAACGGCCTGGAGCGAGCCGCCTTCATCGGATGCCCATATTCCGGATTCGCGGTGCAGAGTACGAAAGGCGGACCCCATGGGATTCCTCCAGGTTCCGCCGGTGATCTCTTCCCATTCCTCCTGCGCGCGGGTACGGTCACCGTGATTCCGCGGCCAGGGTTTGCCCGGTGCAAAATCGGCGTCATGTCCCAGCAATACCAGATAGTCAGGCCCCGATTTCATACGGAACGCGCTGTGTTGAAGCCCGTCGTCGTTAACACCTATCTCTTCGGTATAGGCACTTTTCCCCACATACAGTTTTGTGGCGAATTCATCGCTCAATTCGGTAACGATGGGCAATTGTGCGCCGGTGATTTTCTCAATATAGTCCCGGAGTTCCGTTGAGGCAAGCTCCACCATTCTTGGCGGTTCTTCCGCAATGACGATCTCAGCCCTGGGGACTCCATCTTCAACGATAAAAGGGCCGGCATAAACGGTGTTCACCAGACCGCCCATAATCATAGCGGTCACAAGATAACACAACACTCCTTTCAGCTTATCGATAATTATTTTTCTCATCATTTTGTCGTCTCCGGAGCCTTTTTTGTTGTAAATTCTGACGAACGGTATTTAATGACCTATTTTGCATAAAGGGGGGGGCTCATTCCCTTCATTGCCATACAATCATTTGTAAATATTCAGTGAAGTGCGTAGTTTTCTCACCACCGGCACAGAGCACGGTAGAGGAACAAAGTCGTTCACTGAGGACTTACAATAATATAATGATAAACTATATTGAGTTTGTCTTCAAATACATGGAGTCAGTTTGGTGCCGAAGAAAGGCATTAGCCAAAGGGCGATAATTTTTTATATATATTCAGTGAACCCCGTTGATTGGGGGTTCCTACCGCCGGGCTTGTCCCGGTGG
>JAGYMJ010000595.1 GCA_018400625.1 Planctomycetota bacterium | reverse complement strand
ACCGGCACAGGGCACGGTGGTGATGTTACGGGGTTCACTGAGGACTTACAGGTCGATAAGGTAAAAAGAACATCGAAGCGTTTTCAGGGCAATCAGGCCTCGGTAACTGTTGCTCGCGCCACCTCTTCAACGGTGGTTTCACCATCATAAACCGCAAGGAGACCGCCTTGCCGTAAAGACCTGGCTCCATTTTTTCTGGCGCACATACGTATCTCACCGGTTGACGCTCCGGAGGTCAGCAGGTCGCGAATCTCATCATTAATATTGACAATCTCGAAAATTCCCATTCGTCCCCTATAGCCGATATTATTACAAAGTTGACACCCTCTTCCGCGCGAGAAGGTTTTTCCTTCCACATCCTCCGGATCAAGCCCCAAAGCCAACAAACTCTCCTTGCTGGGGGTATATTGCTCTTTGCAGTTAGAACATATCCTACGCACAAGTCGCTGTGCCACAACACCTTCAAGACTGGCATTTATCAAGTATGGTTCAAGCCCAAGGTCAACTAATCTCGTGAGTGTTGTGGCGCCGTCGTTGGTATGTGTCGTGCTGAACACAAGGTGCCCGGTGAGTGCGGCCTGGACAGCGATCTGCGCCGTATCAAGGTCACGCACCTCTCCAATAAGAATAATATCGGGGTCCTGTCTGAGGAACTGCCTTAGAGAAGTTGCAAAAGTTACTCCCAGGTCTTCTTTTATGGGCATTTGCATTATGCCTTCTATCTCGTATTCTACAGGGTCTTCGGCAGTTAATATCTTAACTCCGATATCATTCAGTTGCCGCAGCACGCTGTAAAGAGTGGTCGTTTTGCCACAGCCGGTTGGGCCGGTACACAGAATAATACCATGGGGTTTTTTTATAAGGCCTTCCAACTCTTCCATATCGTCTCTGCGCAGGCCTATTTTGTCAAGGTCCAGTGCCACCTGACGTCGATCCAGAACTCGGCATACCACACTTTCGCCGAACATCGTCGGCAGAGTAGAGATCCGCAAATCGACGGGATTGCCGCTGATGTTCAATTCTACACGACCGTCTTGCGGCAGGCGTCGTTCGGCGATATCGAGTCCCGACATCGCTTTTATTCTTGTCGAGATAGGAACATGGAGATGGCGCGGGGGCGGCACCATTTCATAGAGTACACCATCGACTCTGTAACGGATTTTGAACTCATCCTCAAAAGGTTCAAAGTGTATGTCACTGGCCCTGTCCTGTATTGCCTGAAGCAAGACAAGATTCAGCAGTCTTCTCACCGGCGCGGTCTGGGACATTTCCTCCAAACTTTCCAGATCGATTGAATCGCCCTGGTCTGACGCAAGACTATCACTCCCTTCAAATTCAGAATTCAGCTCGGTTAAGACATCTTCAATATCCTCTTCATCTTCGGTATAGTATTTATCAAGCATTCGCACGATGCTGTCTTTACCGGCGACCACTCCTTCCATTTCACAATCCAGCAAGAACCGCAAGTCATCCAGAGTTTTGATCTCCGTAGGGTCTCCCAATGCAACGGTTAGAACACCATTATCATAGCGGACAGGTATTATCTGATACGCATGGGCGATGGAAGGAGAGACACGCTTTATAACCGAATCAGGAACCTCAATATCGTCAAGATTGACGACTTCCATTCCGCTTTGTTTTGCTAAAGCAAGCCGGAGGTCTTCCTCATCAATATGCCCCAAGCCAAGAAGAACACGCCCGATCGTCCCCCCTTTTTCTTTCTGAACAGCCAACGCTTCCTGTATTTGGCTTTCAGTAACCTTCCCCATATCTTTCAGTATGCGCCCTATCAACCGTTCTTTATATTGAGTTACCGATCTCATAAAATCACCGGAGAAGCTATTTTTTCAATTAGAGGATCATCCAGAAGTATACATTCAGTGAACCACGTTGATTTTGGATTCCTACCGCCGGGCTTGTCCCGGTGG
>JAGYMJ010000594.1 GCA_018400625.1 Planctomycetota bacterium | reverse complement strand
CTACAGAATCCGCAATAGAGGTTTCAAAATCATAAGCCGTACTTGAATCATGTGTTTTCCTTATTTGAGCAAACGCAGTATAATCAGATAAATCAACAAGCTCACCTTCAGCATCATATACCGTTAAGCTCATCTGATATGTCGATCCCTGTTGAACACAATAGTCATCAACAAGGTTTATTTGGGCAGCGGGCATGACGTTCCTCCGTAATTATTCAGTCAATGTAATAATAATACGACCCTTTTTGCTGTTCCCCGCGTTCTCAATGAAAAGGGTAATATCAGACGAAACGGGAACGGGGGTGGTCGGAATCCACATTTCAGCGTCAGTATTTGACAGGTCCTGCAAGTTCGCACCGGCAAGATCATATGAATAGGCATCCTTCAGTTTTATATCATAATCTGCTGAAGGTGGTGTTTCTGCCGGATCACCCTCTTCTCCGGGGATGGTCTCAACGCTGATAATTTTCCCATGAATTTTTGTTACAAAAGGAAGATGAACATCTCCGGCAAGAACCGCCGTATTATAGGCGTCAACAATAGAGAGATCAAGATCACCACTTGAACTGTCTGAAGTCCAGTCTAAAGTAAGAATACAGCCGCCTACCCTGATATCACCCCTGTTTCCCCTGTTTAACCTGACATCCATATATAAGTTGTCAGTTGATACTATTAAAGCTGATCCGGCCATGATCGTTACCCTCCTAATAAGGATTTGATTTCATTATACTTTCTACCATTGTTTGTGTCGCTTTTTGTTTGTTCGATACTGATTCAATATATTTTAATACATCGTCTGCATCGTTGTACGTGGTCAGTAAAAGACTTAATATCTGTTTCTGTCCTTGCGCCCAGTGAATTTTCCTTGGATTGCTGATTACTGAAAATCTCTCATTAATCTGATTACTTATATCTTGCAGCCAACCAAAAATACATTCAAACTCTTCTTTATATTCTGAATTCTTAATCCTTCGTACCGACTCAACTACCTTTTTTGTTGGCTCTATCATTTCTTCCCCCTTCGTTCTCCTTTTCCCACCGGATTATCGGGATGTTTCGAGTTCCATATACGAGCCGCCTTTTTTTGGGCATTCTTTTTCTTCATGCCCTTTTGTATGAACTCATCTCTCATCTTTTCATAACCGGCTGGCATGAGATACTCCCTTGCTTAACTAAAACAATCTCTCATCAGCGCCCTGCATCGGTTCACCGGCAACGCCGGTTTCCGCAGGAGCGGGAGGTGGATTCCCCTGTTGTCCCATTGGCACCGGCCCACCATTCGGCGCTTCAGAAGGCGGACCTCCCGGTGCTCCCTGCTGTTGCTGCTGTGGTAATTCGGGGAATTTATTATATATATCAATATCCATACCACGCAATGCCTCAATCAGAAGCTCTCGCCTGCCTTCCAAGCCCATTATCTGGAAGTCAAGCGGATTGTTTGTATTGTTGAGAAGTTCAAGCCGTCGAACAGATTGCTGCTCTTTTGCGATGAGCGACGAAGTTCCCTTCCCTACGATATGCAAGTCAGCAATTATATTAAGGTTTTCTATCTTACTCAAACATCTGTAGTATTGCTTCTCAACGACGGGGATAGTAATATGGTTGTCAATGTTACCAACGAGCGAACGTATACCCCTTGCCGCTCCAGACATAAGCATGGAGAGTCCGGATGCCGTCCGACCGGCACCGCCAACCTGAGAATCCCCATGTGCATAACCGGGAACCCCGGACTGTTCATCCGCCATCTTTGAAAACGTATTAAATACATTAATGATTTTATCGGCAACAAAATCCGGAGAGTAGAAGTTTAACGCACGTCCCGTTCCCATCATGGTGTCGTCAACAACATCCCATACCTTCCACGGAACAATAATATCATTTCCATATTCTTCACGAGGAATACGAGAAAGATTACGTTCTACCTGTGGTCCACTTGCCACGCCAACATTATGGACAATAGCCCGAGCGCATGCATTGCATACACCCTGTGAATCGGATATCAACTCGGGCAACCCTTCTCCCCAAAATGCTCCATTCTTTTCTATAAAACTTGCCTTTGAATAGGGTTTATGTCCCAACGGAGACGGATTAATGGTTGCGCGAATAATGGTGTCTTCAATCCACCATATAGTTACATCGTAATATTTGTCTCGCTCTATTTTTATATTGTCTACATGCTGGGAAGGTTCATCCGTAGGAATAGCTCCATCTGTTTCTTCTGATACCCCAAACAAATCAATACGTTCCTCGGACCCGCGCGGAACAATTTTCATTTTCCAGTCGAGAAGCAAGTTCCCGCTGATAGCGCCCCAAAATTCAAGTATATCAATTTTATCGGAATCATATGAATTTACTGCGTATCGTTGTTCCGCCGCCTCTTCATTAATGGCCCGCGCCTGTTCCTCGGCATCGTCTTGTATAATATCCAATGCCCAATTTTTGTTCAGGCTTTCCTCTTCATAACGCTTTAATATATCTTTTATGTTATCAGATTCATAGGATGGTATCCCAATAAGCTTCTGAAGAGCAATTGGTGAAATTTTATCAAGGTCAAATAAATACCCGTCGTCTATACCGGAAGAAAAGGGGGCGGGAAATATATGAAATGGCGATTTCCATTCATAGTGATCAACAATCTTATCTTTTATTGTTATTTTAACGTTTCCGCTATCGTTTATATCTGGAGAGGCAACCTTCTTTCTTTGGGGGATAGGCCCTTTTATAAATCCCGTTCCGGCAATAACATCAGGAATAACCATGCGCAAGGCTTCAAACCACCCGCCCTCAACCAATTTGTCCTTTATAAGTTCTTTCGCCTTATCAACACGTTCTTTTGAAAGCTCATATATATAATTCTGCGCCAGCTCCTCCATATCGGGAATAGCTTCTATAATATTTGTCATTACCTGTTCAGGAGGGATGCCGCTATCAATCATTTGCTGTGAAAGACTGTCAAGTTCATCCATCACAATTTCTTTTGCACGAGAATTTATTTCTTCAGGAAGTTCTGGAATAGGAGTTGCTTCAATATCAAATGGGACAGTACCCGGTTGGAATAATATTTCCTTTGCCCACGCATCGGCATTTCTGAATTTTGTGGCAGTTATATATATAAATGTTTCTGGTGCATTTAATGCTTTAATAGCAGCCAGTTTGTCTGGTTCGTATATTCCCTTTATCTGTCTGTAGTTTTTTAACAGCTGATCTTCTATCGGCCTTTTTGATTCGTAGGCCAGCCGCCATATTCTTCGTAAGTATCCTATAATTTCATCAACTGTTTCTTCAGGGGCAGTAAGTTCTGAGTTATGTGTTTCCTTATTCTCTTCTTCACGCTTAATCTCGGCATTAGATTTTATTCTTGCCATCGATGGTCTCCTATCCCCCTCACTTGATACTTCAATGCCTATAAATAATAGCATATTGTATTATAATCAGTCAAGAATCTTTAAGTAATGGTTTAAATAATAGCGGCACCAAAAAAACCCCGGCCAGATACTAAGACCTGAGCCGGGGGCTACGGAGGTAAGGGTACCCATATTGAGGTATAGGCACCTGCATGAGAAGTGATTACTACCCTACTATATTTATTTATCAATGTCAAGAAATTTTAACTAAACGCTTTTATAATGGTCGATTTTTCTGCCGACGGACGCCCGTAAGAACTGCTATCCCGATGCCGCATGTCCTGTTCAATCTTTGCTGCATTGTTGACCTTTTCATATCCCATAGCAGCGTACTGTAATGCATCATGCGGATGAGAAAACTTATTCTTTACTGGACGCTCTTCTGTTAATATCCCGTATTTACTATGTGTTTCAGGGAATTTATACTCTGCCATGAACCCCTTACGCAATAGTTCACATGACGGATCAATTTGAAATAATGCATCCACACCTCCATCATCATTTGCCTGTATCATGCGTA
>JAGYMJ010000593.1 GCA_018400625.1 Planctomycetota bacterium | reverse complement strand
CTCGGGCCGGGCGCCCGAGGTCTTTTCGATGTAATAGGCCAGTTCATCGGCCGCCTGGCGGGTCAGCGGCGGAGCGTCCTCAAAGATGACGATCGGCGCCCGGCTGACGCCATCTTCCACCAGCACCAGTTCCTCAGCATCCGCAGATGGAGTTTTGAGAAAGCATAGTACCGCACAGATCACCACAGCAAACATCACCACGAACGACACCATCGATTGACGAATTTTATCAAACATCATTTAATCTCCTTGCAATAAAGGGAAACGCATGATAATCCGCGAATAAGTTCTAATAATTGCTACCACTTGCGACGGAGGTCTTCCGGATAGGTTCCGCCAACGCGTCCGTGTCCCGGTCGTATCGGCCCCCAATTTATGGCCGATGGGTATTTTTCATCCTGCGCCAGCGGTTTTATTTTTTCAAGCCACAGCTCCCGGGCGGCGTCGGCGGCCGCCGTATCCTGTTCATCGCTCTCCTTAAAACGGTTCATGTGTTCACGCGCCTCGGCCAGATACCGCAAATAATCGAGCCCGATGCGGAGGAAATCTATCCTTTCCGTGTATATTTCCGGCTCGTCTTCGACCGCTTCCTGGGCTCTGTCCAGGAAATCATAGGCTTGGTTATAATATTCCGTGGTACCATGATTATCGATATTTTCCGCAAAATAATTCCAGTAAGCCTCGATTTCACCGGCGGCGTTCCCAAATCCACGGCGATAGAAATCCTGCAGCACTTCATGGCCGTCAACATACGGGTTCCACGCCATCTGTGCCATCACGTAATAGAGCGGAGCATGCGTAGAATAATGCTCCCAAACAGTGTCAATAAATATCCCGATACAATTATTTTCTGCTATAAACCTAAAATCTTCAATCGTCTGGTCGAAGTAATAGGCAATGCCGGGGTCTCCGCGGCGCCATCCGTAAGGATTACCGGTGTTGGGGCGCCAGAAAAGATGGTTGGCAACATCGCCCCACCCGGAGAACTGCACCCTGTGAGGTGTATCATTCGGTGAACCCCTGTCCGCGTTATCAGGACGGAAGATGAAATTGGCCACGCTGGATATTATCACATTATCATCCGGAACCGCCTCTATAGGAACGGGGCGCGAATGACCGTAGGCCATCATAAGGACATAATATTCCTCATCGGGATATTCTTGCCGCAGTTTACGAGCAAGTGTATTGGCAAAGGTGACATGCCGGTCGGAAAGGGCATAATAATCCTGACTCACCCCCTCCCATCCGAAACGACGGAGCTCGGCATCCGGGTGATCCCACTCACGGCAGTCATCACAGATGCAGTGTCCACTCGCCCAGCTATCATTCGGCGAAGCGTTAAACACGACCTGCTGCGGGTTTCTGCTCAGTTGATCCTTGACATCTTTCATCCATTGGTCCCAAACATCCGGATTGGTCTGGCAAAGCTTCGCGTTCCCGGGACTGGGATAGCCGCTGCGCGTACCGTCCGGCTGGAGCGCAAAGAACTCGGGATGGTCCTCATGGAACCTTTCCCACCAATCACCAAAGGCATGTCCCCCCCCTGCCGTCAGTGAATCCAGTTGCAAACGCTGTTTGCGTGTAAATTCGGGGCTTTGTGAATAGCCCCCTTCTGTAGCCGACATCCTCAAGATGCCCCTTCGGGAGCGGATTTGAGGATGATACCTGTACTCGAACGGTTCAAAGGCTATTGTCTCCTTCTCGATGATATCCGTCCCGACCTCGCCCGGCCAGAGCCATCTCACATCGAGATAATCCTGAAGGAAGGTGTAAACGGCATTGACCGTTCCAAACTCATTTTGGGTTGCAGGGTCTTCACCATCCCACCGGTCGCGACCGGCAATGACAAGATGGTTTTCATTGGCCGCGATCAAAATTTCTTCCGGATATTCTAAATTCAAATCCGTCTGTGGAAACAATTCATCCAGATGCGCCTGATAGCCGACCCAGATGGCTTTTTCCGGCACGGCGGGCGGCATACCTGTAAAGATTTCCGGCCGGGCGCCGGTAATTCTTTCCATATAATCGGCAAGTTCTTCCCCCGCCCTCTGCGTTTTCGGTGTGGCCTCTTCGGCAATAACTATAGGGGCCAGACTTTCCCCGTTCTCCACCAAAACGAGCATTTTTTTCTCCGGTACTTCGGCATCAGCCACGACATCATTTTCATTATTCATGCATCCATAAAAAGCAACGATACACATCGTCAAAAGTACCGAAACTTTACCTGAACTGTAACCCATTATTTTACACATGCTTACCTCCTTAAAGTTTAAAAATTTTCAGTCGATACTTTTAAACAATTCTCCCTAATTACGCAAAACATATGACATATAGGATTTATAAGACATATAGTCTGCAACATACTGGGAATTTTTGAGAATTTTGCCTCAGGCTCAGCTGCTCATTACTCAAAGAAACCAATCGGACTTCTTTTTCGATCCCACATATTACCGCTCACATCGTTGAGCCATTCTTCGCGTTCGTACCACTCGACCACCCCGGAAAAAAACAGTCCATTTGCACCATCGTTATGCTTTACCACATTGTTTACCCGAGGGTTACCGGTATTCAGATAATTATCCCAGGTCCACCACCACCATCGGCCCTCAATATCCTTGAGCCACAAAGCTTCCCTGCCGCCTTCGACAAGATTTGTAAACCTGGGCTGCCGATAATCATTCGAAAAACTTGTCCGCTTGGCCGGGATGGCTGAGTTGCTGTGGCCCAATCCCCTGTAATACGATGAAGATGACTCATTGAATGCTTCTCGATTATTTAGAACTTAACACTTTATAGGGTACCAGAACTTCCTCATATTGTCAAAATAAAATCCGAATTTAAACCTATGGCCGCCCTCCCGGCAGCCGGATTGAAAACACCTGCTTTTCATGCGAACTTCAAATCCGTAAGAGCGGCTATTGGACCAGGCCGAAGAAGCCTGTAGTCTTTTAGCGCCACTAATTTTACCACCCGGTATTCCACCGACTCCGTGTCAGCGGTTATTCCACCAGAGAGTACCGCGGCGGGCCCGTCGGCATGGGACATTCATGAGGGGGATCGTATCTTTCCGATCCGGCCCCCTGACGCCACCATTCATGATAAGGGGTATAATATCTGGAATGGTTATTGGAAGTATAGCTCCAGTTCCCCCCGTAAGGGCCTTCCTGAAAATAGCCGTAAGGATTGTCCATATCCCAGCCCAGACGATCCGGATCGCCCAGTTCGCCTTCCGCGTGATGGTTATCCGATCCGGCGTGCGCTCTTCCGTCAAGGTAAGCGCGCGGGATCCCACCGTCATAGTTAAAAAGCGCATAACCCGGGCCCGGTGCATCGACCTCCCTGCCCCTTCGGCCCACAGTAAAGAAGTGACCGGCATCCCCTCCCTCCCGATCCATCACCAGGGAACGTTCGACACTCTCCAACAACGCGACATGCGACCAGGGTGAGGGGGCACGGGCATCATGGAGTCGCCTCCATTGGCGATGACCTTGACTGGAAAAAAGGCTTTCGTAATACGTTATTCCGTAACTCATTCCGTAGCCCGTTTCGTAGAACCAGCCCGACCTCTGTCCGACGCCGTCCTCCCAATCCCAACCGGCGGGATCCGAACGCACGCCGTCATGCTGCATCGGGTGATCGCGCCCCGGCCCCCAGAAAATTGCGGGGTTAGGGATATACCCCTCCCGCCCCAGGCGTCTTGACCATGTGTGATTGTTCCATCTGGGATTTTCTTCGAGTATCGGCACCCACCCATCATGATCATCGCAAAACATCTGCAGGGAAAGGCCTATCTGGCGGAGGTTAGAGACGCTAACGGCCCTGTGGGCCGACGTGCGGGCTCTTCCCAAAGCCGGCATCAGCATCGCTGCAAGAATGGATATGATCGCGATGACGACCAGCAACTCGATTAACGTAAATCCCTTCATCTTCTTTACTTCTTCCTTCTTCTTCTTAAACATCTTATTTTCCTCCTTTACAAAAAATTTAAGATAATTTCGACACAAGAAACCGGTTGATAGTCACAACTTTTGCAAAAAATCGCGCACTGCATTTGGCAAAGCGCATTTAATCATTCACCGTTAAAGTTGAAGTGATAGTTCATGGTTCACATGTGAAAGCGGTCCTCGCGGCACCTCACTTCAAAAAAGCCATAAAAGTTGATAAATTTCCCTTTTACACCAATACTGTTCACTCTATTCCACCTCCAATTTCAACTCATGCAGCCGGACGCTTGAGGAGGGGTTCTGGGAGGTGAAAACAGTTTTCAGCCAGAGGTGCTTTTCGCTCGGGTGCATTCCGGGGTCAGTAAAGGGTATCGGCTCGCCGTTTGCGGCCCGGCGCCACGCATCGGGCAGGACTTTCGGGCTTTTGCTGAAACCCGTGAAAAAATCGAGCCTCGATTTGCCCTCCACCGTCGCCTCCCAGGAAACCTTGTACCGGGCAACCGCCTGATCTTCATCAACGAAACGGATCGGCCCCACAATTCGGTATCCCGACGACGGAAGGTGATGCCGTCATGGCTCTCGATGACCGCCGGGGTTTGAGATCGGAAGCGCGGACTGGCGTTGTAGTAGAGGCGGATCAAACCGCCGTCCTGCACCACCGCGATGTAGGCGCTGGTATCGCCCTCCCAGGGCTTTTCGAGCGTATGCACGATTTCGCGGGGAACGGGATGGTGCATCCGGCGTTCGGCGCTGCCAGTCATGGTGTCGATGAGAAAGTCGTCAACAAACAGTTCCAGGCGGGAACCTATATCAAGCGGATTTACGGCGTCAGCCGCTTCTTCCTGAACAAGTATGCTTTCCCCGGAAACAGCCGACATCATAATCAACAGACAACTCAAAGCTGCAGCAACAAAACATTTCAGACCTCTGCACATATCCATTTCTCCTTATTATTTGTAAAAATCAGGAAAACATTCAGTGAACTATTAACTGTAAGATTTACGGTAAATATTCAGTGAAGTGCGTCGTTTCTCACCACCGTGCTCTGTGCCGGTGGGATGATGATTAAGCACTACGAGCCGC
>JAGYMJ010000592.1 GCA_018400625.1 Planctomycetota bacterium | reverse complement strand
ATAATGGCAAGATGACTCTATACGTTGAGGTAGATATGTCTTCTAAGTCCTATATATGACATATATTCCGCGAAGATGTCGTGAATTATGCAACAGGCTCATATTGAAGTATTTCTTGAAATGAGGGTTAATTCGATTTGCCCGTTCTCAAAATGTTAAGCTTGCCCAGGACTTCCCCCATATTTTTAGGCCTTTTGGGCATGTCTTTGGATAAACAGCTCATGATCAGGTTTTCAAGCCTTACTGAGCATTTATGTTCAATATCCAATTTGGATGGGGGGGTGGGATTGATGTTGAGTACACGTGTCATACGCTCTTCCTTTGAACCCCCTCCAAAAAGCTTGATTCCGGTTACAAGTTCGTACATCACAACTCCAAAAGCGTAAATGTCGCAATAAAAATCGGAATTGGCAATGGCCGGTTTTTTTATCGTTTCCGGCGACATATAACTTGGCGTCCCCATCCGACTTTTTATCAGGGTGGAACCTGCCGGTATTGTCATCCCTAAATCTATAAGTTTAGGCTGGTCGCCCTTGAACATGATGTTGTCAGGTGCTATATCCCTGTGGATCAGGCCCCTTTCATGTAAATAATTCAGGGCGTGGGCTATTTTATAAAAGATATCTGTCAGTCGGTGTTCGTCAAAAGAGTCTCTTCTCTGTTGCAGGTAAGAAAACACTGTTTTATCAAGAACTTCCATGACAATCCAGAATATTTTATTGTTGTCATAATCAAAACCTTTGACGATATTCGGGTGGTTAAGTTTTTTCAAAAGTTCACCTTCCCACATAGATTTTGGGTCTTGTTGAAGTTTTTTGGCTATTCTAACCCCCGATTCATTTAATATTTTAAGTATACAATCCCTGCCTTCTTTGCGATCTTTTGCGGCATATATATTGGAGAAACCTGTGCTGTACATTTTTCGCCCTATAATGTATTTTTTATTGTAGGTTTCTCCCGTTAATTGCCATTTCAGGCGTTTGAACATTTTTTTACTCCATAATGCCATTTCTGTGTGATTTTTTATTGATTGATCAGAATAATCACGTTTATTTTACGGTAATGAGGTTTAAAATTCAAATTTCAACCTCATTGAGCGTAAACGATTAATTCTTTGTATTCTTTTTGAGCAAGAGGACTGGAATTGTAAGTTGGTTCACAATCAGTTATAATTAATGATTCGAGTTTAATTATGAGTTTTTATTTTCTTCAAGGGATAAAAGATATGTCGCAGAAATTACAAAATGTTCGAGTCCGTTCGGCGCCATCACCAACGGGAGACCCCCATGTTGGTACGGCTTATGTGTCATTATTTAACTATGCTTTTGCTAAAAATGCCGGAGGGACTTTCATCCTCCGTATTGAAGATACTGACCGCTCACGTTCAAGCAAGGAAAGCGAAGAAGCCATTATGCGTTCCCTGAGATGGCTCGGGTTGGAATGGGATGAAGGGCCTGACAAAGAGGGGGATCCCGGGCCGTACAGGCAGAGTGAGCGGTTCGGAATATATAGCAAGTATGGGCAAAAACTGTTGGAAAATGGAAGCGCCTATCGGTGTTTTTGTACCTCCGAGCGCCTTGCGGCTCTGCGTAAAACCCAGCAGGCGCAGAAACGTCCAACCGGTTATGACGGGTTGTGCCGCGCTCTTGGGGAAGATGAAATTGAACAGAAGATGGCGCAAAATGAACCTTATACTATTCGATTGAAGGTACCTGCTGAAGGTGAGACCAGTTATGAGGATTATATCCGCGGGACTATCACGTTCAGAAACCCTGAAATAGATGATCAGGTTCTGCTTAAAAGCGACGGTTTCCCCACTTACCATCTGGCCAACGTTGTTGATGATCATCTGATGGAAATTTCTCATGTTATACGGGCTGAAGAATGGATCACTTCCACACCTAAACATGTGTTGTTGTATAACGCTTTCGGCTGGGAGCAGCCGGCTTTCATCCACCTGCCGCTCTTACGTAATAAGGACAAGTCGAAAATCAGCAAGCGTAAAAATCCGGTTTCGCTTGACTGGTATAGGGAGAAGGGTTACCTCAAAGAAGCATTGCTTAATTTCCTTGCTTTAATGGGATGGTCAATCGGTGCGGAGAGAGAAAAGTTTACATTGCAGGAAATGGTCACTCATTTTTCCTGGGAGCGTGCAAAAAAAAGCGGACCCGTGTTTGATCTCCAAAAACTCGATTGGCTGAATGGGGAATATATTCGAGCTATGTCCCCTGATGAACTCCTCGATAGAATTGTTGAGGAGGGCTATACGGATTATACCGATGTTCCACGCCGGAAATTGTTGAGTATCATGGAATTGGTGCAGGATCGGATGAAAACGCTTTCAGAATTTGACGAATCAATAGGTTTTTTCTTCGCGAGGGAACCTTATGATGCAGAGACACTGATCCCGAAAAAAAAGGATGCTTCTTTTACCGCCGAGGTGCTGGAAGCCCTGAAAGATACCCTGGAGGGGGTGGAAGATTGGACGACGGAATCTTTGGAACAAGCACTCCAGGCTTTTTGCGAGGAAGGTGGATGGAAACGACGCGATGTGTATATGCCCCTGCGGGTGGCAATCACATGCCGGCGTGTTAGTACTCCCCTGTTTGAAACGATGGAAATCCTCGGTAAAAAGGAATGTCTGGTGCGGTTTCAGGAGGCCGTGGAGAAGTGTGAAAACAAGGGATAATATTCGCAATCTTTATGTGCTGTTTGTTTTGATGATTTAGAGGTGTGAGTATATGGCCTCACTCGCCACACTTTTTGCTATTATTATTATTTCGCTGATAGTCGTCCGCATTGGGGCGGTAGCTCTTATCATGACGGGATTAAGCGATGATCTGGCCCGTTTTCAGGCCCAATCCGCCTTTACAGGTGTAGGATTTACCACTAATGAATCCGAAACTATAATGGCTGATCCCGCCAGACGTAAAATTGCCTCCATGCTGATGCTGCTGGGGAATGCCGGCCTGGGATCGGCTATCGCCACTCTTGTCATCACTTTTGGCGGTGGTAATGGTCTTCAGGCGTTATTTCGAATGATAATAATGATAATCGTGCTTGGCTCATTGTGGAAATTAGCTCGTTCCTCTGCTGCAGATAAGTTTTTCACCCGTGTGATTAAAAAATATCTCGCTAAATGGACTGAACTCGAAGTTAAGGATTACGCCCAGCTTCTTGAGATTGAACGTGGATATTCGATAGCTGATGTCGAAGTGCATGATCAGGAATGGCTCTGCAATAAAAAATTATCGGAATTGCACCTGAATCAGGAAGGTGTGCTTGTCCTGGGTGTTCAGCGCAAAGAAGGCCCTTACATCGGAGCACCGCGCGGCGATGCCGTGTTGTCCGACGGTGATGTTCTGACATGCTACGGCCAGGCCTCGGTGCTTGAAGAGTTGACTCATCGTGAACCGGGACCCTGTGGCGATGATCAACACGAGGAAGCGATGAAAAAACATAGGCAAAGAGTGGAGGCCGAACGCATACAGGACAATCTGCGCTGATTGGCTTTTCAAAATAATAGTAAATCCTCAGTGAACCCCGTATGCCTCAATATTTACGCTGAAAAGGCTCGTAATCGGAGATGACTATGAGAAGGTTATTATTTTTGTTGTTATTCACACCTGTTTGTATCATTGCTGGAGCGGGATGCAGCAAACTGCCGAAGGCCGTAACTCAGACGGAGCCGGTCTGGGTGCATACCCCCGATAAGCTCGACGACTATGCCGGCTTTCTGACTGCTGTAGATAGTGAGTTCGACAAACAGCCGGAATTGGCATTAAGAAAGGCCAAAGTTGCTGCCAGACAAAAACTTGCCGAACGTATATCTCTTTATGTTTCGGGAACTGTCGATGATTTTTTTTATGAAAATCCGCAGTTAGCCCCGCAGCGCGATATTGCCTTGGAAAGCTTTCGCAGGGCGCTTCAAAGTGAAATCGTTGCCTATATAATGCGGCAGTCCCTGAAAGAGGATTCCTGGAAGTCGGAAGATAGAAGGTTTTACGTCCTCCAGAGTGTGCCGTTGTCAGTTGTAAATGCTGCCTTAAAGGATCAGGGCCCTGGCCTCAGCCGGGAGTATGCCCTTTTTGAGAGGGGGGAAATCGAGCAGGTGTTTGATACATTTTCCAAAACCCTTGATCAGGACCTCAAAAAGCGTATCGCAAAAGGGCTTGTCGAAAGAGAAAAACCTGCGGACGGTGACTTGTCCGATTTTTTCCATACATATCCGCCCCAATGGGTATTGACCGGAGCCAGCGACAGATATCCTGCAAAAAGATATATTTTATCCGTTGGGTTGGGAGCAAGTATCTCAGCGGCGCAAAAAAGTGCGAAAGACTTGGCTCAAAGGCGGGTGGCCGCACTTGTGCAGAATATGGTTTCACAATTGCAGCAAGGTTCCCTCTCCGATCAAATTACCCACCTGCCTGAAAAACGCTTGCGGGATTTCCCTACAGATATTTTTGATTTCAGGGTGGTTAACCTCTGGTATGATTCATCTATTGATTTACATTATGCATTGGCAGTGATCGATAGAAATTCAGCGGCCTTGAAGTGTATGGATGCAGCTGAGAAGCAAATAGAGGACTGGATATATATGTACAAAGTCGGTATTAACCAAAAACGGGCCGGTAATTTTGCAATTGCCCTTGACAATATGCTTCAGGCTGTGGCAAATGGAGAAACTGCTATTCACTATTGTTTAACGGCGTATGCCGTTAGCCCAACAGATTTAGAAGTTACAGGGTGTAAGGAGCAACTACGGGATATATCTCTTTCGGATACATATGCTGAGTTAAATGAGGTGTTGGAGGAGTTCAGTATTTTGTCCGAGAAGGGTCCGGAACGTTGGGCCTTTGCTGAAGAGAATCGAAAGCAGTTAAAAGTTAAAGTTGTTGCAGGTGATGACCATATGCCTGTCGCCGGGGTGCCGTTAAAGTTTGAATTGCTCAATATGAAGGGGGAGTTTGAAAAATCGAAGGGGAAATCTTTGGTGGTTGACAGTGATCGTGAGGGTATTGCCGATGTGCGCTTAAAAAATGTAGAACGCATCACCCGGTCCGATAAAGCCGCTATACGTGTATCTATGCTGCCTGTCGCCAAAAGACCGGATTTGCAAATTTCTCAAGAATTTGAAGCTCCTGAAATCAAGATATCCCTTTTCATTGAAGGTACAAGTGAAATACCCCTGGCGGTCAAAATTTTAGAATACGGCGAGGATAAAGAAATGCTGAGTCGTCAATTCTTCCAGGATGAACTTCAAAAACAACTCAGAGACAGAGGACTGATCGTAGAAATGCCTGAAGATATAGAAGTACCCCAAAATTTGTATGAGCTTATCTTAAAAGATGAACCCGCTGAGAGGTTTAAAGAATTATTCCTCAATGCTAAGTTGGAAACTCCGGTAATTTTTGTCGTTGGTATTTCTGAAGTTGAAATAACCGACACACGTGAGACAAGTTTGGGTATTTTAAATTTTGCCGTATGTAAAGCCCATATATATTTGATTAGATCAGTCGCAGAACCTGAATTTGTCGTTAAAATTCAGGTTGAAGGAATTTCGGCAAGTTCTGGAGAATCTCCAGATGCTCTGGTGGAAGCAAGCAAAGATGCCGCGGTTATAATGAGTGAAAAGATTTTCTCGTATCTGAAACCCCATTGAAATAGCGTATCTGGCGTTATCATGGCAGGTTTGTAATAAGTCCTCAGTGAAAACCACGTGGCAGGCTAACGCACCTTGTGTGGCATCCCCACCGGCACAAGGCACGGTGGGGATGCTACGGGGGGCACTACAAACCTTCCACGGATAGGGTTCCGGGTTTTTCAGGTTGGACATGATTCACTGAATATTTCCGAATATTTACTATCGACGTTTCCCCGTCCGCAATATACCAGGATTTTATGACTTCTCCTTGCTATTCGTTAAGTTCCTCACCGACAGCGCCACCGGGATGGATCAAGGCGAACTGCTCCAATTTATATCCGGTCTCTTCCATGATGGCCACAAGCATGGCATCGAAAATTGCTATTGTTGCGACATAACTTGACGTGGCCATCACGTTATATTTATCCGTTTCTTTTGAAACTTTGAAAGGTACGACTATTTGAGCTTTTTTGGCCAGAGGAGAATCTAAATTTTCAGTCAAGGCAATAAGTGTCGCCCCTTTTTTGTTACAAATATCAATAATGGGTAAAAGTTCGGCAGTCTTTCCTCCACGCGATACCATGACCATAGCGTCGTTTTCCTTGACACAACCCATTCCGCCATGGACGGCTTCGGCCGGGGACAGGAACTGAGCGCTTCTTTCTATACAACACAGCGAATGGGCAAATTTTTTTGCCGTTATACCGGAAGAACCGCTGGCGCAGGTGATTATCTTGGTGCAAGTGCTTAGAACGTCAACAGCTTTGCTGAACTGATCGACGTCCAGATTTTCAGCGATTTCCATGATCGTTTTGCTTTCCGTTTCAAAAGATCTTCTGGCCATTTCCCACGATTTTTTATTCATTGTGCATCCCTTTTTCTGCATGGTCTCGAATTTCTTTGATAGCTGTTTTATAATCGGGTTGCGAAAATATTGCGCTGCCGGCCACAATGACATTTGCCCCGGCTTCCGTGATTAAATCGGCGTTCCGGGAACTGATGCCTCCGTCCACTTGTATATCCATATCTATACGACGTCTGATGCATTCCTGGCGCACCTTTCTTATCTTTGGACGTAAATCCATAAAGGATTGTCCGCTGAACCCGGGTTCGACGGTCATAACTAATACCATATCTATAGCATCCAGATAGGGAAACAGCTCCTGCGCATGGGTTTGAGGTTTGATTGATATCCCGACCTTTGTTCCCATTTTTCTGAGGTCCTTGATGAGCTGATGGGGATTACAATCCGATTCCAAATGAAAAGTTATAATATCAGCGCCGGCTTTCTTGAATTCAGGCGCGAAACGTCCCGGTTCGTTAATCATCAGATGAACATCAAAGACGATGCTGGTCTCCGGCCGGAGCCAGGAAACCACTAAAGGCCCTAACGAAATATTCGGCACAAAGTTGCCGTCCATGATGTCTATATGCAGCATATCCGCCCCGGCCGATTCAATATCCTTGACCTCGGAACCGAGTTGGGTAAAGTTGCCGGCAAAGATGGATGGGGCAATTTTTATCATGTATTTATTCTCCAACTATCTGAACCTGGCATACCCGCTTGCGGGCCCTTAGCTGATCCCAGTCAATAAAGTATATAAAACCATATTCGCCCAATTGTAAATCACCATCGACAAGAACGATGGACTCGGAACGGCCGAAGAAAACAGAACGCAGATGGGCATCCGTATTAAGACTGTACTTCGCATCTTCTTTCGCCACGTTTTCAGCAAAATCAATATGCTTCGGGCCGGGATGCATGTATTGGCCTTCCGTTCGGCAACTGGGCACAAGTTTTTCCATTATGTTGCAAAGGTCTTGCTGCAAGAACTCTAATCCCCAAAAATTTTCGTCATGGGAGCTTTCTTGAGTCATTACACTGCAAGTTGTATGGTGTGAATAAACCACACATATGCCATTTTTTATGCCTGAAGCCTTGACTATCTCCGTAATCTGTTCGGTGACATTATGAAATGTAGGATTGGATATCTCTGACTGAAGATCAATCGCATCACGATAAACTGCCATTTATAAAGCTCCTTTTTGAAAGAAAAGTTAAATATTTGATGAATGACTTACGGCCGGTCATGGACTTCGTCCCAAGCCGTACGAACCGCACATATCATTTCATCGATCATCGCACAGGGGTCGTCGGCCTTAACAATGCCGCTGGATGCGCCTGTGGCCTCTGCGCCCGACTTTATAACATTATATACGTCTTCACCCGAACTGATGCCCGCCCCTTGCAGTATCCGGATATCAGGGTTTACTCCTTTTATGGCGGTATAAGCTGCCTTCACATATTCTTCACTGCTGGTTTCGCCGGTGCCGATCAGTTCCGAAGGTTCCGCAACGATAATATTGGGAGCAAAATTGGCGATGGCCGTCGCATCCGAAATAGAGTCGGCGCATACGATTGATGCAAGCCCCACATGGTCCGCCCTTTGGATGGTTCTCCTGAGCTCAGATACTTGCATGGGTTTCTCATCATGATTGAGCATGACGCCCACGGCTCCGGCCTTTTGGACAGCTTCCGGCAGCACGGAACCCAGTCCCCGCCCCGGTTGAAGGGGATCCATATGCTGTGCAAAAATTAAGATGTGTTCCGTCGCTTCGGCTATGAGCCGGATATCGGTGTATTGTGGAGTAAATATAATCCCCACATCATATTTTGTCGACGCTTTTTCGGCCGCTTTGGCAAGTTCGAGAACCTCGTCTCCATATATATATGCCTTGGGTCCAATCTCAAAAAATGGTGGGGTAATTTTAAATCCTTTGTACATAAGTTTGTTGTCACTAATCTAAAACTCTCCTTAGCGAGCCGGCCACATTTTTCATGCTGTTTTTATGGCTAAGATATCCATCGGCTCCTTTACGACGTATCCGACGCTGGATTGTCCTGTTGCTGACTCCATTATATACAACCACTTTAGTATCGCAAGATAAAGATTTAATTTCATTAACTAAGTCTTTAACGTTATTATTGTCTGACAAATTTTTAAGATTTGAGTCGATTGCCAACACCTTCATTCTTCGACAGACCAGTACCTTTTTCGCAGTCTCCACGTCATTAACGCATTCGCATTCAACCAGAGGGGTCTTGATATAGTCTTTTAGTTTATTGGCCTGGTACATGTCGCTGCTGACAAGCAAAACCCTCTTTTTGGCGTTATTTGAAATATCCATTTTCAAATTATAAGTGAAAGGTGGGAAATATTGATTAATCACAATAATATCAAGAGAGAAAAGCCTTAATAAAGAATTCCCCTCTATTATAATCTACTGCTCTATAGCATTAGTTATTTGTGGTACTGTTCCATTAAAATTCAAAAAAATCATCTTCGTCTTCTTTTTCTTCAACCTCTTCGACATCCTCTTCGACAGTTTCATCCTCTAACTCCACTTCGATATCGAGAATCTCTGCCCTGGAAAGCGTTTTCCCTCCCCTTATCTCAGTTTCTGTTATTTCATACGCTGTTTCCGGTTCAATTCCCAACTTACGTAAAGCTATGGCGGCTTGAGTGTGCAGGGCTCTCTCTTTCTCATTTAACACGCCAATCAATACTTGCATTGCCCCCTTATCAGCGGTTATCCGGGTATCTCTTTCTGCGATGGATGCAATGGCCTCGCAAGCTTGGATGCGCAGAGAATGGGCAGCGTCCGTCTGTGAAATAAGAGCAATTAAAGGCATGAAAGCTTTTTCAGTACCGTATTTTTTGAGGCTTCGAATGAATAGTGAGGTTAATTCTTCCCCGGTTTCATTACCCTCAAGTAAAGCCAGGAAAGTCGGTTCAAGCTCAGCGATCGGATAGTTTTTCAGACAAACAGTTTCATCGGCTACCGCTTCCATTATCTCAAATACCAACTCAGGATGGTCTTTGTGCATTTGAACCTGATCGCCTTCTGTTATCACCGAGTTCAACACGTTGATTACATTCTCAGGCGAACAAATCTCAGCGTTCGGGGATGCACGCAATATGGCCAATGCCGATTCTGAACGCACATCAGCATTTTCGTAAGCCAGAGCCTCGCATAGGGATTCTTCTATAACTGCCGGGTCCGCTGTTTTTCGTCCCAATTCCTTGATGATCTTGACCGAAGCTTCCGCATCATGGGTTGGCAGTGTTTCAAGCAAAGCTTCATTAAGGGCCTCAGGGCCATAGAGGTGACCTAATCTTGAAAAGGAGGACGATGATATTTCCTTTCTTTCCCTGGCATATTCCCTTTGCAATGCATCTGAGCCTTGAGAGCTGTAGCGCATTAAATGTCCCAACTCCCTGCTTTTTAATGCCAATAAAAGCCCTTGCAGATTGATGTTGGCCGGCTCTGTTTTCAACCTTTCCAGTATCAGATGAGCGCCCTGGGCCTGATAGTAGATATAAGATGGTACGAATTCAAGGGTCATTTTTTGATGCATTTCTTCAGCCTTCTCGTCCCATCCCCATATTTCAGTGTGGCCGCCCAGCACGTGCCCCACTTCGTTTCTGTCCTCATGCAGATAAAGTAAACCTAATTTTATGTATTCTTCCGTTGCTGTCTCGAGTTCGACGGGAACCCTTAACCTCGCCTGAATACTCTCGATGACTTCACCGGCTCTCGATCTTAAATCAGGGGAAATATCCTGGTCTTGTGCCAAAGCAAGGACGCGGGGTAAAACTTTTCTGTCTCCCACCCTTTCTAAAACAGTCAAAAGGCGTTTTTGCAGTAATTCATTTTCCGTCTGAAGCGCTGCAGTTAGCGGTCTGGAACCGGAACGGCCGATGTCTCTCAATGTCGTAAGTGTTCTTGCTATAAGACGTTGATGTTCCTCACCAGTCTTTGTTAAGAACTCGAGCAGATATGGCACAGAATATCGATCATGGGTGATTAATGCTACCCTGGCTTCCATATATTCATCGTGTTTATCGCCCTTTAAGTCATTCAATATATCTTCTATGTTTTCAATATCCAGCATTTTACGGCGTTGAGCTTCAGTCATCATATGCAGGATTTCCCGCACAGTTTCGACCACTTTTTGTTGATCTTCCGGTTTTTCTCTCAAAGTTATATCTGTTATAATTCCACTGAATGTTCCAATTTCTATTCTTCTGCGCAGTTCCAGCATCACTTGCCAGTGCGGATTTAACTCGATCAACTCTTTAAAAGCTTCTTTCGCGGCCTCATATTCTCCCTCTTGATAGTGTTCAAGCCCGCGGTGAACTAATTCCTCAACCTCGCTGATCCCATGAGAGGGAGGAGATTCTTTGGAATGCGTTATCGAAGGTGTGTTCAAACATAACAACAAAAAAGTAAGAAAAAATAGTTTTGCATTCAAAATAGCTTTTAAGCTTTGCATATGCGATCTCCTGAATTAAAATATCGGTATCTTACTCATAAATCAACTTAAATGCATGTCAGTTCCTCACCTGCAATAAGGTCCTTATATGATTCCCTTTTTGATATCAGCACGAAAGAACCCCCGTTTGTAATGACTTCCGGAGCTTTTGGACGCCCATTATAATTGGAACTCATCGTCTGTCCATACGCTCCCGCATCATATATTGAAAGCAGATCCCCTGTTTTTAATGCAGGTAAGCGCCGGTCTTTGGCCAGGCAATCACCGCTCTCGCACACCGGCCCAACAACATCAACTCTCTCAGTATCGAAATTACGCATATTATCTGAGTCCTCAGGGTCGATGACCTCCGGCATTCCCGTCGGGCTGTCGGCGGGCCAGATACGATGGAAGGCATCATATAAAGTGGGGCGGAGCAGATTGTTCATGGCTGCATCGACGATGATAAATTTTTTGCCGGAACCGGTCTCTTTTGTATGAATTGTTTTTGTCAGCAATATACCGGAGGGGGCGGCGATATGCCGCCCCGGCTCCAGAATTAAATCGGCTCCCGCTTCGGTCAATATCGGGCCGATGGCATCGGCGTAATCCTGCGGGGATAAAACCTCCCGGCCGGTATATGACATGCAGTAACCTCCGCCGATGTTCAGTGTGTCGATTATTAATCCGTCGTGCTCTAAAAGTTTTTTGAATTCAATAATTTTTTTCAACCCGTCCACATAAGGTTGGGTATCGTAAATGGGCGACCCTAAATGCATATGAAGCCCTTTCAGGATGACGCCCGGCATCGACCTGGTTTCTTTTGCGAGTTCAAGAGCGGTCTCGGGGTCAATACCGAATTTGTTCTCTTTCTTGCCCGTTGTTGTCTTTTCATGTGTCCTGGCATCGACATCAGGGTTCACCCTTATGGCCACAGCGGCTGTATGCCCGGTTTCAGCCGCCGCATGAGCTATCAGGCGCATTTCACTCTCCGATTCCACATTGAACATATGAACCTGATGCTTTAACGCAAACTTGATCTCTTCTTCCGTTTTGCCCACGCCCGCAAAAACGGTCTTCCCGGGCGCTCCTCCGGCCTGTAAGACACGGTAAAGCTCTCCACCGCTCACAATATCAAATCCGCAGTCCTCCTTATCAATCAGTCTTAAAATTGAAAGGTTGGCGAGAGATTTAACGGAGAAACATATCAAAGGATCATGTTTGGAGAATGCATTGCGAAAAGAGTTCAGCCTGTTCAACAGTGTGCTTTTGCTGTAGATGAAACATGGAGTCCCATGTTCTTCGGCTATGTCGGTTACAGGTATGCCGTCACAGTGGAGGTGACCGTCTATGTATTGAAATCCGGAATTATCCAAAAAAAATTCTCCTTACTTCAATTCGA
>JAGYMJ010000591.1 GCA_018400625.1 Planctomycetota bacterium | reverse complement strand
TATCTTGAACATGGGCGCATACCCAGTGATCCATGGGGACGCGACTATGCTTATATGAGTCCGGGACGAGAAGGGCGGGATTATGATCTGCTCTCTTATGGACGTGACGGGGAAACTGGCGGAGATGGTTATGATGCCGATATCCGGAGCTGGGAACTGGATTGATATGGCTGATAACAAGAAAAAATCTGATGTCACTGCTTTTTTCTTCACTTTTATCGAACTATCTGTTGTTTTGGTGATTATTGGAATTCTCGTTACCGTTGTTGGCCCAAGGGTCTGGGAAGGGATGGGCGGGCGCGGACTTAACCTGGCCGTCAAAAGAATTGCAGCCGTTGGCGACCATGCCGGGAACCTCGCAGCAACCCGCAGTCAGATTTATGTTGTGCGTTTTGATTTGCGGGAAAACCTCTTTTTCATTACCACTCAAGATCAGGCCGAAAGAGAAGAAAATCCGGCTCCTTTTGAAGGCAATATCCATCGACTCCCCAACGGTGTCAGCATCTCCGAGGCCCGATTGGAAGACCAGATGATATATGAAGTCCTTGATATTCGCTTCGCGCCCGATGGGTGGGCTGACAATGCAGCGCTGTACCTTGTTGATGATAAGGGTAATAAAAAAACAGTGGCTTTTACCCGTTCAAGAGGAAAATTCCAGATCGTCGATGATCCGAACAGCCTTGATTTTTAGATCATACGCAACTTCCCCGCGCAGCCCGTGGCATCCCCACCGGCACAAGGCACGGTGGGAATGCCCGTGATTCGCTGAATATTTACCCCGTACCATTGAAAAATATAATGCCATCCCAAGCGCCATATTTTCTATTTTACAATGAACAAACAGGTGGAACACAAAGACCATTATCTTTTTTATTCAAGTGAGTTTTCCGGTAATGTGGTCATGTTAGACGAGAACGAAACAAGGCATGCCTGCGTGGCGTTGAGGCTTGAAGTAGGGGATCCCATTTCAGTAACCGATGGTAAGGGGGCGGTTTACTACTGCAAAATCAGTGATTTGGCCGGGAAATGTGCCGAGGCTTATGTCCTGGAGTCTAAAAAGCAAAAGCCGCCCGCCCCATATATTAATTTTGCAGTGGGCTTGACCGAAAAAAAAGTTTTTGAGGAAATTCTAAAAAATCTTGCCGCACTGGGTATTAATTCTGTTAGTCCGGTAGAATGTGAATATTGTCAGAAAAAATGGTGGGCTGAAAGGTGGGGGAAATATACAAGCCGGTTTGAAAAAACTGTTATTGCCTCCGCTAAACAGTCTTTGAACCCTTATTTGATCGAAGTAGAGCAGCCCGTCGCCTTAGAAACTGTAATAAGAGAAGTCGAAAAGAACAAATCAGCACTGTTGTATGCGGACGAAAAGGGAAGTAAAATGGATAAATATGATGACAATCTGAGAAAAGAAAAATCTTTGACCTGTTTCGTCGGCCCTCCGGGCGGATTTTCGCCCGAAGAGATAGATTTGCTGAAACAAACAGGCGCGAAACCGGTTTGTCTGTCAAAAAACAGACTCCGTACGGAACTGGCCGCCGCAACTTTTGCGGGATGCCTGGTTCAAAAAATCAGAATATGAAATCCCCAATAGCCGTCTATATCAGTTTTGGTTCCAATTTAGGTGACCGCCGATCAAATATACAGCGCGCCTTAAATCTTCTCGGGGAACTGCCCGAAACCGAAAAGACGCAAGTCTCTTCGATAATTGAAACAAAACCCGTCGGGGGGCCGAAACAGAACAACTTTCTCAACGGCGTTGCAGAGCTAAAAACTTCCTTGCGGCCCCATGTTTTACTTCAACGGTTAAACAAGATTGAGGCTGCCTTGGGCCGTCTCAGAGATGTGCGTTGGGGGCCGCGGGTTATAGACCTGGATATACTTCTCTATGGCAAAAAAGTGATCGATACCGACAATCTTCAGATCCCGCATCCCAGAATGCATGAAAGGGCTTTCGTCCTTGATCCTCTCAACGAAATCGCTCCCCGGGCCTGGCATCCTCAGTTGAAAAAATATATCCACGAACTTGCGGATGACCGGTCCTCTCCCGCTACCAGCGCTCCACGCTGAGATTGATCTCCCCATTGATAATTTATCGGTGGCCGCCGGATAGCCGGGCGCTGGGAGCGGTTGGAAAGGCGAAAACATCTTCAATGAGAGTCTTCCCGACCAAGGGCGGTGTATTGGGCGCTTATCCCGCATATTTCATAAATCCTCGGCAAGTCCCAGGCGGTAATATCGTCGCCGGGCGATACGGCGGAACGTGTTGGTTATGCCCTCTGTAGCTAATAATCTTCATTCCACCGGCACAGGGCACGGTGG
>JAGYMJ010000590.1 GCA_018400625.1 Planctomycetota bacterium | reverse complement strand
GCTCTTTTACGATACAATGCTTTTCACACCCTCCTCAGCAAGAGCCGCAGGAGCGGACCGTGCGGATTAAAGGCTACGGTTGCAAGTTTCAGAAACGTAGTGCTTAATCATCATCATCCCACCGGCACTGGGCACGGTGGGGAACAACGCGGTTCACTGAGCACCTCCTATTATAAGGACCAATCATAGGTCTTATACCTTAACTTGATTTTTCAGAGGTTTTTCTTTCTGCATATGTTCCCGGGCCTGATGCACAAAAGCCTCCAGAGCGGTGTCTTCGCTGGCTTGCTGGAGTCCGTCGAAATCCATTTTAATAACCGGAATTTGGTGTTCTCCCCTGAATTTTTCAATTAAACTGTTCACCATCGCTCCGGGCATACAACCGAAGGGGGAAACATTCACCACCCCATTAAAGCCGTGTTCGGCATATTCCACGGATCGGCCCAAGCTCAGAACAGCTTCACCTTTTATCGAGGGATCCAGGTAATAACTGCCCTTTTGAATAACGTCGGCAATGGGTTCTTCACGATGCATTTTTTCTATAGCGCCGTTGAATATCTTCGCTATTTTTCCTTCCATCCACCGGGCCGAAAATTCGGTCAGCCATTCTTTTGCAAAAGCGAAGACTTTAGCATTTTGCCAGGTGGCATCACGCCTGTCCCAGGCGATGTAGTTCAGCCATTCCTGGAAGGGGGGTAATATAACTTGAGCGCCGTACTTTTCCAGTCTTCGCACCAGGAAATTGTTGGCGAAGGGGTTTGATCGGACGTATATTTCGCCGACCACCCCGATAACAGGTCTTTGTTGGGACCTATCGATTTCGACGGAATCGAATCGCCGACGTATATCTTCAGCTTTTTTATAATAATTCCCGCCCTTTTCAGCCACTCCGGCCAGTTCCTGAAGGCCCTGTTGATACACTTTATCCATGTCGCCTGCATGGACTTCATACGGACGGCGTTCGCGCAGTATTTTTTGCATGAAATCAACGATAAGAACCAGTTCCCAACATTTTCTGTAAAAATCAGCCCCAAAAGACTCGACATGATCGACGAAATCTTCGGTTTGGTCCATGACGACCATCGGAATGTTTTCATATCCTAAATCGTCAAGGACCATACGATGGAATTTATGGTACTGGCCGAAACGGCACGGGCCGTTGGCTTGCGCCATGAAGAATGAAGCGGTTTCCGGATTGAAATCATCCTCCAGGGTTTTACGAACGATGTCGCCGGTGGTCAGAATACATGGGTAACACTCTTTCCCGCTGGTGAATTTGCGGCCCAGTTCAAGGCTCTTGTGATCCGACATCGGCAGCGCTTCCGCATCGACACCGTTACTGCGCAGCACACCTTGCATCATGAGGCAATGATCATCCATATACGGGATATACACCTTCATCTTTTTATCACTTTTTCGCAAATCGAAGAAGATATCTTCACCACGTGCTTTTTTATGTGTTTTGCGCCTTTCACTGGTTTGCAGACTGTCTAAGAATGCTTCACATCGAGTAATTGCCCCCACATCAGCGCTGTGTTCGTCAATTTCGAGCGTCAGGTAAGGCTCACCGATAACACGGTCGAAGAACTTGCTGATGAAGGAGTCAGGTCCGCATCGGAAGTTGGTAATGTAGACGGCGTGCAGGTTTGGATGTTCGGCGACGAATTGGCCGGCGGCAATAATTTTTTGGCCATACTTCCAGTACATGTGCGGGAATTCATCCTGTATATCACTCAAATCAAGCGGCAGAAAATCAATCGGTAAAGCCATAGCGCCGAGATTACGCAACTTTTCCGAAATGGCAAGATTCATGCCGGGGTCGCATCCGTTATAAGGACGGCTCATGATCGCAAGTGCCGTTTCATCATCACCGAGGTTTTCCAATAATTCCCGGCCGCGTTCAACACAGTCGTGCTTAAATTTATCATAAGCTTTCCAGGCCTCTTCGATAGCTTTTTCTGTTTTTACCGCCGCAACCTCGAACATTTGGGCGAGATCTCTTAATTTCTCGCTGATATGTTCGCGCCCTTTTTCAAAATGGAGTATGGGGGAGATGAGCGGTAGATTTCCCTTCTGTTCCTCATCTGAAAAAGCAAACCTGACAGCATAAGGCAAGCTTTGAACAAGAGGGCAGAGGTAATGATGCACTATCTGGTCGGCTTCAGCTTCCATATTGATCACACTCGGCAAAAATATGTAATCCACTTTTTTTTCCACAAGGTCGGCAACGTGTCCGTGTGCAACTTTAATTGGGAAACATGTTTCTGTTGTTATATGTTCACCGCCCTCGGATATGATCTTTCTGTTGGTCGGGTCGGAGAGCTTTATGTGACAGCCCATTTCGGTGAAAAATGCTTTCCATAGCGGGTATTGGTCATAGAATGTCAATGCTCTCGGGATTCCTATGGTGACGTCAAGCGGTTCGACAGGTTCATCGTAGGGGTATGAATTAAGCAGCATTTCATGGCGTTCTTCAAACGGTTTGGGCAGATGTTCGCCTTTACGGTACTTCTTCTGATCGTCAAATTTCCCGCACCGGCTTCCGTAATGCAGCGGCGGTTGGCCTTCAATGGAGACCCGGTGAACTTCACAGCGGTTGGAGCAGCTTTTACATTCAAATGTTTTCAGTTCGTAATCTGTTTCCCGAAGATCAAAGCCTTTAAAATTCGAGTCACCTTCATTGTCCTGTCGGGCAATTATTGCTGCACCGTAAGCTCCCATCACATCCTGATGCGGGGGGACAATGATTTTTTTGCCGGTGATTTTTTCGAAAGCGGCTTTAACACCCCTGTTAAACGCCACACCGCCCTGGAAAAAGATATGATCGCCGACTTTGCGGTCTTCCACCACTCTGTTCAGATAGTTGAACACTATTGAATAGCAAAGTCCGCCTACAAGGTCTTGGCGTGGCAGTCCCTGATGCTGGTAGTAATTCAGATCACTTTCCATAAATACCGTGCACCTTTCTCCCATTTTAGCGGGTTTTTCACTCGAAAGTGCGGTTCTCCCGAATTCTTCTTCGATTTTGAGGTCTAACCTTTCGGCCTGTTCCTCAAGGAAGCTGCCTGTGCCTGCCGCACACACCTTATTCATGGCAAAATCGACGACGGCCCCATTTTCGAGCGAAACATATTTGGCGTCTTGACCTCCTATCTCAAAGATCGTATCGACATTAGGGTCCATGGCCGTCGCCCCGCGGGCATGAGTAGTGATCTCATTTTTGACTATATCGGCTCCGACGAATTCCCCAATCAGGTATCGTCCGCTTCCGGTTGTGCAGCATCCTTTGACGGTAACTTTATCTTCGACTTTCGTCCCGACTTCATAGAGAGCCTTTTTAACGGCCTCTATCGGCCGGCCCTCGGTCATGAGGTAACAGCGGGCAAGCACGTTCAGGTCGGAATCTATAACAACGGCATTGGTGCTGATCGAGCCGATATCCACGCCCACATAGGCATCAATAGGGGCGGTTCCTTCGGGTAAAGGTTTGCATGATGTATCGATTTCATACCCGTCATCCTGGAGTTGTTCAAGTCTTTCGGCTCTTTCACCGGATTTTTTGTTAATATGTTCCTTAAACGGAGCGAGAGAATCGATGGTTTCCGCAGAGTGTTTTCGTAATATCTCTAAAGCGGCTCCTAATGCACCGGTGCAGCCGGGGTTGTCGGGGATCAAAAGTTCATCGTCATGGAGTCCTAAAGTTTCCTTGAAGGCCCTGATCATGCCTTTATTATGAGCTACTCCGCCCTGGAAGACTACCGGAGGGGCGATCTCTTTGCCTTTGCTCAGTGTGCCTTTGAAGTTGCGGGCCATGGCGAAGCATAGACCGGCGATGATGTCGTAATCGGGCGTTCCTTGCTGCTGGAGGTGGATCATATCGCTTTTGGCAAATACCGAACATCGGCCCGCTACCCTGGGGGGCGATTCGCTTTTGAGCGCAAGCTCACTGAACTCTTCAATGCTGACTTTGAGCCGGCCGGCCTGCTGGTCGAGAAAGGAGCCCGTGCCTGCGGCGCAAATACTGTTCAGCGAGAAATCAACGACCTTTCCACCGCCGTCCTCATCTTGCTCTATCCGTACCAATTTAGAGTCTTCTCCGCCGATTTCTATTAAATAATTCACTTCAGGGAAATGGTGCATGGCGCCGTTACTCTGGGCCACTATCTCGTTCACAAAGGGGGCATTTAACACTTTGGCTATCACTTTGCCGGCATTTCCGGTAACAGCAAGATATTTTTCCCCATCAAAAGAACTCATTATATCTTCGAGCTGTTTCAGTGTGACTTTCAGCGGATCGCCGTGGGTTCTGACATAACGTGTCTCGATTTCATCTCCGTCTTCATTAACCACAGTAATATCAGTGCTTACAGAACCGATATCAAGACCGATATAGTATTTCATGTTTTTCTCCATCTATTTATTCCTGAATCGTATTGTTAGTTTGTTGTGTTTTCAAACTATCATTAAAGCATAAAATAGCCAAAATTTCAATTGAAAACACTGGTTGATAATTTTCCCCGATACAGATTCCTTTCGTCATTTGTATTTTGAGTTCCATAAAAGTTAAGATATAGATATGAGTAAACTACAGACATACGTGTTAAAAGAGGTCATGAAGGCATTTGTACTTGCCTTCGTGGTATTGTTGGCGGTAATGATGCTGGGGTTCGGCCTGCAGTTATTGCAGGAGGGTCTCGATATTGTCCGCCTGCGGCATATGCCGTTTTATATGGTGATTTATTGTGCCCCCTGGGTATTGCCTTCAGCTTTACTGACATCCGTTATTATGGTTTTTGGGCGGCTTTCTGCCGATAAGGAGATACTTGCCATGCAGGTTGAGGGGATGCACCTGTGGCATATCTTGTATCCGGTTTATTTTTTAGCGCTGTTGGTAAGCTTCCTCGGTGTATATCTTCATTTTGAAGGTGCACCGTATGCCAGGTATAGGATAGAAAGCATGGAAGCAAAAGCTCTTATGCAGGTCTTACGGGATCGGATACTCTACTCATCGGGAAAGCAGTTCTATGTGTCGCCATATATGGTGAGCTATGAAAGTTATGATGAAGGCCGGGAAAGTTATGATGAAGGCCGGCTTAAGAATGTCAAAATAATGCAGGTGGATAGCGACGGTGTGCTTTCCATCATAATAAATGCGAAAAGAGGGGATTTACTTCAACCGGAAGAAGCGCCCAATATGCTGCGTTTGGTGCTGGAAGAATGTGCTGTAACTCAACTGGCCGACTACGATATGGGCGGCCCCGGCACTGTCTGGGCCAGGCGTGCAGAATTCCCCATGCAGGTGGGCTCTATGCCGGATGAAAATGATAAGAGTATCAAACATATGTCGTATGCTGATATGAAAGAAAAATCGGCAAAGTTAAAAAAAGAAATCGAGGAATTCGGTACATGGTTCAAAAATCCCGGGGAAAAAAACAACGTACTGGCCGACGAGATTAACGGCCTGCATTCCCAGCGTAATGAGCTGAAAAGGGCAAGAGATAGGGTTTCCGGCCGGCTTAACTCTTTAAATAATGATCTCCATAATGAGAGGGAAGTGGTTAAGAATAAAAAGCAACAACTTGAGCGACGGCACTCAAACCTGATGGCTTCACGTGAACAAAGAATCGAATATCTTCAGACTCTTGAGCAATTGATGGCGGGAGAAGATGAAAATCGTTTGCAGAGGATTTCAGAGGTTCAAAAAGAATTAAGTGATGTGCGGGATCAGATCGATGAAGTTGAAAAGAGTATTGACAAATTAAAAAGCGAATTAGAACATCATAATGCTTCCATGGCGGGGAAAAAACAAAATCTCCAAAAAAGGATAGATGAGAGAGCTGCATTAGATAATGAATTGCAGAATCTGAGCGAAGAATTACGGGAGTTCTATTCTGCCCGACGAGTAGCCTGGACTCAGGAAGATTTGAGGGAGATTAGAATACGGCAACAGCGCCGTCTGACACTTGCTTTTGCAGCCCTGATGTTTACAGTTCTTGGAATTCCCCTCGGTTTATTCTCGCATAAACGCAGCACACTACTGGCCTTTGGCGTAGGTTTCCTGGTTATGCTGATTATATTCTATCCTTTCATGGTTTTGGGGCAAATAATTGCCGAAACAGGGATGATACATGTTGTCCCGGCAATGTGGATGGGAAATGGTATTACTTTCCTCTTAGGGATTATTATGACCGGAATCTTGTTCAGGCGTTAAAATGCTTATCAGAGTATTTCCACCAGTTCAATCTCAAATTCCAGGTCATGGTCGGCCAAAGGATGATTAGCATCAACCGTGATAGTGGAATCATCGCTATCGGTGACTAATACGCTAAGCTGCCTGCCGTCTTTCTGTTTCATTTGTAACTGCTGTCCCGGTTGAGGATCAAGATCGTCGGGCAGCTCATTGCGATCAAGAGTGACCACAAGGTCATCACGCCGCTGTCCATAGGCCTTTTCACTGGGAATCTTTTCTTTGGAGGTCTCCCCCGGATTCATACCTTTTACGGCCTCCTCGAAGCCCGGAATAATCCTCCCGTCTCCAATAGTAAATTCAAGCGGATCACGGTCCTCTGACCTGGACTCGTCGAAAACTTCACCGTTTTCAAGCATACCTTTATAATGTACTTTTACCTTATCGCCTTCTTGTGCTTCCGTCATTTCACATCTCCTATTAAAAAACGAAAAAATATATTAAATCTTTCAAAAGATTTAAAAAAACATCAAATTTAATCTGATATTTATAAGTGTACCCTAAAGGATTATTCGTAAGATATCAAACGCAAGCATTGAAATTGGCAATATATCGGCTAAAACAATTATGCAGAAAGGCGGCATAAAGACAATTTAATCGATAACCAATTGCAATAAGGGCAAAATATGTTAAAATAAATGTCGAAGGATGAAAGTTGGTGAGCGCTTAAATGCTGCAAATCGACACAAAATCGTCGATATTAATGTGCCTGGTCACTGGAAATTCAAAAATCCAAAGTGCCAAATTTCAAGTAAATCATAATGCTCAAATTTTTCAGTTAATTTTTAATCAGGAGAAACGGATGAAGTTAGAGCGTACACTTGTTTTTTTGAAACCGGATGCTTTTAAACGAAGTATTGCAGGAGAAATAATTTCAAGATTTGAAAGAAGAGGTTTTCTGATTGCCGGTATGAAATTAATCAAAATATCTGAGGAGTTTGCTCGTCGGCATTATGCCGCCCACAAGGGGAAAGATTTTTATGAACCATTGATAAACTATGTGATCCGCGGGCCCTCATTGGTTATCGTGCTGGAGGGGAAAAATGCCGTGAGTGTTGTGAGAGAAATGATGGGCGAAACTTTTGGAAGTGACAGCGCGCCCGGAACGATCAGGGGAGATTATGCCTTAAGTAACAGGTACAATCTTATCCACGGCAGCGATTCACCGGAAGCCGCTGAACAAGAAATCCATTGTTTTTTTAAGCCCCAAGAGCTTGTTTCTTACGGTAAAGATGATGTGGAGTGGATATATGACGTTACGGACTCCGATATTGTATGAATTGATCTTCAGGCTATATTTTTGGGAGATGTTCAAAATGAGTAAAATGAAATTTTTGGGTTGGAAAAAGGGATTTGTAATTTTTCCTTTCTTTTTCGCAGGTATATTGCTTTTACTTTCCGGGTGTCAGGCGACAAAACCGCCGGAGATTCAAATCGGTCCCGCCCGCTCAGCACCGGCTGCAAAAGGGGTGGATAAACTCGTTGAAGATTTAATTGCCGGCAATGAAAAGTTTGAAACCTTAAAAGCAGACGTACAGGTTGCTATGGTGAGTCCGCTGCTGCAGCAGCCACCTCAGCTTAACCTCTCTGGGCGTTTGGCCGTTAAAAAAAATGAAGGAGGTGACCGGCATGCGTCCATTAGACTGCGCATTAGCCCTGAAAGAAGGAGTGAAGGTATAACTATGATCGGAGACGGCGAATACTTTGATGTTGATATGCCGCTATTGAATATGTCTTACAGCGGACATTATGACGAAACCCATCAGGAGAAGGAAAAGACCATACATTTCACCCCGTTGGAATTGGCCAACGTCTTTAATCTTGAACATCTTTTACGGGGAAGAGTCCATACGCTGAGAGCTTATCCGGCGCATTGGGACCACTCGGCGCTAAGGGGGGGGGAAGCGGTGGAATTCCCGCCTAAATGGGCTATAGATTCTCTTCAAATAGAAGACAGAGATCATCCTTATCCCTGGACTCATAATAGCCTCGTTCTCGACCGGAGAACGGAGACATTGCTTAAAATCGATTCTTTTCGACCGGATGGAAGCCTGATGTCACGAATCTGGGTGCTGGCCGGCAGGATTGCAAGCGGCGGGGAGAGAGGATCGGTCAGGATACCCTCCGAGTTGCAGATTTGGTATCCACCACCGCTTGAAAATACCGTCATACGCGTTCGGCTAAGCAATATCGTTCTCAATGTTGAAATAGAAGATGATTTGTTCTCTTTGTGAAACATATTTAATCAATGTTTGCAGGGTAAGTTGATCGAGACCGTTGACAAGTCGTTATTCTTCAGTGGTGATAAAACGTAAGTCCTCAGTGAACGCCGTTGTCACACCACCGTGCCCTGTGCCGGTGGGATGATGATTAAGCACTACGTGTCTAAAACTTATAACCG
>JAGYMJ010000589.1 GCA_018400625.1 Planctomycetota bacterium | reverse complement strand
AATCTTCATTCCACCGGCCTGTCTGCGTGCGACGCACAGGCAGGCACAGGGCACGGTGGGGTTGCCTCGGGGTTCACTGAGGACGAATAGAATCCATTTAAGAGGCCTTTATTTAAGAGCATTTTGCAGCAATTTGCGTGTTTTCTTGCTAACCCACCGGCGCCCCATAATCCAGCATACTCCCCTTTGTATTTCACTGTGTGATAAAGTTGTTATCCGTTCCCCGTAATGTCCCAGCGCCACAACGACGGCGGCGTAATAAATGACTGTCGCGACCTCATCCGGAAGTGAACCGCCCGCGCTGAAGCGGTTGTCGCGGGCAAACCTTTTGCAGAGTTTGAGCAGAGACAAAGGGGGCCGTGGATGATGGAGAAGCTGATCGAAAGTCTTGATATCCTTTTCAAATAGAGGATCATAGCTTTGCATCTCTTCAGCGGCATATAACTCTTTCTCTTCATATCTTTTCAAATCAAAATTAAGCGGCGCTTGCATTTGGTGGTGTAAGATATCCTTGAATTCATCCTCTTGCCATTCACCGGCATGCCTGTTCAGATCCAGAAGCCAGGCCATTCTATCGGAACTGCTCCCATCATATTTTTTCCCCTTGCTCACCCTTAATTACCTCACATAAAAATTTATTTTTTTGAAAGAATCTTTTTCAGTTCGCTGATTTCAGCATCTATTTTTATCCCACCCCCCACGTATTCGGAGACAACCGAGCGGAGAATTTGTTTGAATCTCTGTTTGGAAGAGGCCAGAAGATTATAAGCTTGGGTGGGGGACTTCAACTGAAACTTCCGGACTATTTCACGGTACGTTATCGGACTTTCACCGCGCATGAAAGGGCCAATAATCCGACCGTCGAATATTTGCCGGATATCCTCTCGACCTTTTGCCCGGCACCAGATGTCAAATCGATTCAGGGACTCTTCGATGACTTGTTCGGCCCAGACCCGATCGAAGATATCGAACGCGGGGGGCGATTGAACAACTCCTCGTTCCTTTTCTAAAAAATCAACAAGCCGTCCCGCGCGTTCGGGTTTTCTTTTGTCGGCCAGTTTCTTGCGCTCTTGTGAATAAACAAAGTTGTCAAGCGATTTAAGAACAAACGACCGGAACTTTCCTTTGTCCCGGTCTGCTTTGGATAACAGTTTTTGCTGCAGTACCTTATCTCTTATGAAATCATGAAGCAGGTCTTCAGCATTGTTGCGGGAATAACGGAGTTCGTAAATGAGATGGGACTTAAGAGCCGGATAATAGAGATGAAGAATTTTTCTCAGAGCTTCATAAGAATCAGCACTGTCGCTTCCGTCAATCCTTTCAATCAAACTCCATTGAGTGACAGGAAATGGTTGAGGGGAGGAACTGTCATTCTCCATCGTTTTTTGACCCCGTATCTGTAGGTTTGTTATCAGTAACCGAATCAAGCAATATACAGATCAGCAGAATGCCGTATGGTATATATTCAGGGAAGTCCGTCTTTTATCACCACCGGCACAGAGCACGGTGGGGGAACAACGGGGTTCACTGAATACTTGCACAGAATGAAAGTAATCCTTTGAGATCTTTAAAAAAGCATTTATAACACATAAAAGCCCGAGAAAACGGGAGGAAAAAGTTTTGTTTTTTTTCAAAAGATCCTGCCGCTTATAACGTATATATAAATACATAAAGATATAAGAGTAAGTATATACCAAATGAATCGTGCTGTCAAAAGGAGGTCGCTTGAAAATCTTGAGTGAAACATTTTGTTGCACCACCGGTTACTTTGGCGATAGGGAGTTAAAGTCCCGCAAATTGAGGTTCTATTGTGACAATCGAGAATGTTATACAGGATTCGCTGAAAAGTATTTGCAAGGTATGTCAAGCCGACCACAGTTACCTTTGCCTGCTATCCGATAAAGACAGGGGAGAAGGTGTTGCATGGAAGTACTGTCATAACGAAGTAAAGCCTTCCCCGCTGCAGAAAAAAATATCCTGCAAAGGGGTTTTTCTCCCGGAATTTTGCATTCGGGCCCACCGCTGTGAAGCCTTAAGTGCCCCCGATGTTAATAAATGGGTTGGTAAAACTAATATCGATGCCAGGGCTGTGGAGAAGCGCCAGGTCAGGTCTTTTTTGTGCTCACCGATAATCGAAAACGATTTTTCAGGTTGTGTGGCTCTTGATACGGTGAAAGAAAAAAAGAGCTGGGATAGCGGACACTGGTCTTTAGTACACAGCATAGCAGAATTCCTCTCCTACACAAGCTCTTGTGAGCGTGCAAAAAAAAGAGTGGAGGGACTGGCCTATCATGATCCACTAACCGGGCTTTACAATCGAGCTTTTTTCGAAGCCGAACTGAAACGTCTGAATGTTAAAAGACAACATCCACTGAGCGTTATAATGGCCGATGTCAACGGCCTGAAATCAGTCAACGACCTGTCTGGCCACGATGTTGGCGACAAACTCCTGCGCAAAGCCGCCAAAATTCTGAATCTGTCCTGCCGGCAGGAAGATATCGCCGTCAGGTGGGGAGGTGACGAATTTTTTCTGCTGCTTCCGCATACAGATCAGAAAAATGCGAAAAAAATATGCCGCCGAATAAAGCAAAAGTGCTATGAAACCCGCAACGATATCACTCCCACTGTGAGTATGGCTGTCGGTTATGCCGTTAAAGAGAACTGCAGCAGGAAATTTGCCGAGGTGTTTCATCAAGCCGAAAAAGGAATGTATAAAGATAAACGGAGAACGGGTAGAAGGAGGAATCCTGTCTTTCTTGGCACCCCATTTATCAGAGATATAAACAACACATAATTTTTTTTATAAATTTTGCAAGATTTGCTGATTAATAACGTAAATAGTAATGGACATTGTTGGATGATACGTCCTCAGTGAAACACGTTGTTCCTCCACCGTGCCCTGTGCCGGTGGGATGACGATTAAGCACTACGTTTCTATAACTTACAACCGTAGCCGTTAATCCGCACGGCCCGCTCCTCCGGCTCTTGCTCAGGAGAGTGTGAAAAGCATTGTATCGTAAAAGAGCAAGAGCCGGAGGAGCGGGCCGTGCGGATTAACGGCGGAGTTTATGGTGAGAGCGGCTCGTAGTGCTTAATCATCATCCCACCGGCACAGGGCACGGTGGTGAGAAAACGACGCACTTCACTGAATATGTACGTTAATTGACGATTATCCAACCCCATGAAAACAAGAGGGAACTATGGTACCAGGAAATTATGAGAAAAAACGCGCCTTCATACTGATTGCTCTTTTAACGGCCTTGTCGGTATTGTCCATGCTGACGGCGGGCTGCAGTACTGCAGATAAAAGAGGTGTCGGCGAGGAGCGTGATAGAGAAGTAAAAATCGATGAACCGGTAGATATACAAGATGGGGATGAAATCGAGAAAATGCGGCTTCTTCAGGAGTATGAAAGAGCTCTGCGTCTGTTTGAAGCGGGGGAAATCAGAGCGGCTAAGGTCACTATGGTTAGTGTCAGGGCGCAAGCCAAGGAAAAAAGCATCGAATTACCGGAAGAGTTTGAAGAAGATTTCAGGGATATGATGGAAACTTATTCTGAAATGCACGATGAAGACAAATCAGCAACTGAAGAACAGATACCTCAAGGATCTCAAGAAGAATTCAGGAAAGCTGCAGAAGATGTTGACATTCAAGATATGCCGGAGGCCCAGGAGTTAATCTCACTATTAAAAGAAGGAAAAGACATCGATGAAGAATATATAGAAGGCGAATATTCCGAGCATTACGAGGAATTAGGCGATTTAGGGGAGGATATAGAATACGAAGCGCCTGAATTTAAACTGCCCGGATTGCTCGATCCCGAAATGGCTGATGAAAAAATAATTCTTGATTTCAACGAAGTCGATATTCGGATCGTACTGGAAACTATCAGCGATATTACCGGAGCGAATTTTCTGGTGGATGGGGGGGTTAGCGGTACCATCACACTGATTTCTTCGAGTGAAGTGCGATTGGATGATGTCTTCAGAATATTGGAATCCATCCTCGAGGTCAACGGCTGGGTGGCAGTTCCTTCCGAAGATGTAATAAAAGTTCTGCCCAGGGAAAAAGGTGCTCGCAGGCACATTCCAACGAGAATAGGAATGGACCCTAAAGAGATACCGCGCGATGACGGTTTTTCGACACAGGTCATGAGCCTCGAACACCTGGATATCAAGGAAGCCATTCCCCTGATCGAACCACGCATGTCACCGGAAGGGAATCTCAGCGCCCATGAGCCGACCAATACACTCTTCATTACGGATATATCCTCCAATATCTACCAAATTGCTCTCATGGTCACCCAGATAGATTTGCCGCGTAAAGAGGAGCAGATTGTTGTTTTGCCGCTTAAATATGCTTCCGCACGTGCATTGGCCGATACGATCAATAGTCTTATAGAATCCAGTGAGACCGAAAGCCCACGGTGGCAGACGGAACTGCAGATACTCCCTGATTCGAGGACTAATTCTTTAATCGTCTTCGCCGAACAGGTTATCATTTCAAATGTACAAAATCTTTTGGAAAAACTGGATGTGCCCCGCCCCGATGAAAGTGTCAATGTGCACGTGATTAAACTCAATAACGCCGATGCGGAAGAAATGGTCAATTCGCTTACACCGACCATCGATGCACTGACGGATTACGAGGATGCTGAACCGATACATATTACCTCCGATAACCAAACCAATTCCCTCATTATCGCATCCTCCCCTCAGGATATCGAGGTGCTGAACGCTGTCATAAATGACCTTGATATCGTTCGTGAACAGGTGCTCGTCGAGCTGCGGATTATGGAAGCTACCCAGAGGGCTTTGAAAGAAGTCGGGTTTGATTGGTCAACGATGGACGAACCCTCGCCGGACAGCCTCAGAGGTTTAAGTTCCACTTTTCTGGGGCCAAGAAGTGGTATAGGAATGGATGACGGCGCTTTAATCGGCAGAGAAGGAATTATTGCTGCATTGGTTAAAGGAGATAAGATTGGTGCTGTTATGAAAGCCCTGCAAACTAACCGCTATGTCGATGTTCTTTCAACCCCCCATTTATTAACGTCAAATCATCAGGAAGCAACGATCTCCGTTGTTGAAAACGTGCCCTATGTGCGTGAATCGAGGATCAATACGGACGATGATCGTGATGATCTGATAGAGACTTACGATTACCGGAATGTAGGGCTTCATCTGAAAATCACACCGCATATAGGCGCGGGGGGGATGGTCCGAATGGCTATAGAAAGTGAATTCAGCAAGATTGTTGAAGAGGGAAATGGAAGGATCAGAACTTCTGAAAGGTCGGCCAATACAACTGTAGGAGTAGAATCCGGTGAAACCGTCGTCATCGGTGGGCTGATGCAGGATGATAAAGTTAGCGTTACGAATAAGGTGCCCTTGCTGGGCTCTATTCCACTAATAGGGCATTTATTCCAATTTGAAAGTGACGACATAGAAAAAACCAACTTGTTGCTTTTCATTACTCCCCATGTTCTTGTCGACAGCTCGGACCTGGCGGCTATAAGTGAAAGGAAAAAAGAGGAAACGGAGAAGAAAAAACACAAACTTAAAGTAAATTAACCCCCGGCGTCCCTTAAATTGCTTTTTGAATTCATCCTATACTTCTACAAATATATATATCTATGGCTGACAACTTCATTGGTCAAATTTTGCTGGCAGAAACGAATTTAGACGAACAAACCCTGGATTCAGTATTGCAGCGGCAAGCCGAATCGGATGGAGATAAGCGTATTGGACGCCTTTTGGTTGAAGGCGGTTTTGTCGAAGAAGGTGAAGTGATGGCGGCCCTTGCCGAACAATGGGGGTTGATTTATCTGCCTGAAATCGATCCCAACAGATTAGACAGAAGCCTTGTCGAGAATATTCCGCTTCAATTCCTTAAGAAACGCTGTATATTGCCGATCCTCAACGGAGAGAGCGGGATCGTTATTGTAACATCCGATCCACTGGACATCGAATCGTTTGACTCGCTCACCAATATTCTTGGTTCAGACTGTGAACGCGCTTTGTGCAGACCCGACTCGATAGAGGAGGCTATAAGCCGATATTTTTATCAACATTCCGCCGCCGACGATTCTCAGGAAGAAGAGACAGAAGAAGAACAACCCAAAATTCAGATTGCA
>JAGYMJ010000588.1 GCA_018400625.1 Planctomycetota bacterium | reverse complement strand
CGGTGTGAGAAATCGATACGTAGCTCTGAATCATTATTCCACCGGCACAGGGCACGGTGGTGATGAGGCAACGGGGTTCACTGAATATTTACGTTTGTTGCTTGTTGCTTACGGGCGGCTGAGGGAACAGACGAATTTCACGAATTTCAGAAAAACGCAAAAGATGCAAAACTGCCGGATGCAAATAAAAGTGTAAAGGTCTTTTTACCACTTTCCAGGACATAAATCTTACGATTATACAGGATGAACAGATCAAATAACGTCAACCAAAGACTCGAGTCCGCGTTTCAAGCGGTGGATATCAAGAGACCAATGAGGGTCTTACGCTACGAACCCGGTACGATGCTCTCCTACGATATTCATCCTGTATATCCAACATCGACAGTCCCTGTAAAACTAAGGATCGAAAAATTCGCAGGTGGTGGCTTTGCCGGCCAGGTTTACAAGGTAAACTTAGTATCGATAGATCCCTGCCGGGAACCATTGAATTATGCCAACACCACTGGGCTTCAGGCAGGGTGTGAATATGCCATGAAGATAATGATACCGCCCTCGCGTTTTTCATTATTCTTTCGTAACATGCTCTATTCTATAGGTTTTCAGTCACAATTCCAGATTCAGATTAATCCAGCCGCCGTCCGCGCCGGAGCATTATGGCAAAAATTTATCAGAGCCGCCGCCCAATGCGAATTTAACGATCCTCTGGCGGTTAATGATGTGCATGCAACCTTTGTCGACTCTACCCTCGGAGGATGTGGTGAACTGAGTAACTGGGTGGATGGACGCACCTGGCAATTAGAGGTCGATGATCGTATGGATTTATTAAAAGAATGGCGCCGTGGGAAGATCAAGGAACATCCCGACCTGGGCTCACCTGAATATCGGGAAAAATATTCTTTTATGAAAAAATTCACCCGATTATTGCATGAAATGGGCGCACCTGAATTCGCAAGACAATATGAATGGACCACGTGCAAAAGTCAACCGAATTGCCTGAAACGTTTCGAAAAACCCGAGGGTGCCGGGGGGGGGCTTACCGCTGTGGATTTCAGGGCCGGATTGGCATTACTGCCGTTCTTGCCCATGAGCCCGGGTGATTTCAAGCTGATAGCCGGCGGAATCAGGCGCGGTTCTTTGGTGCAATTCGACCGCGGCAACATTCCTCAACTCGAACAATATATTGAATCCAATCCACAAGTTAAAGACATTTTACCCGACTCTGCGAACATGCTTGGAGAACTCAAGGATTGTGAGGAGTCTTACAGGGATTCGCAGTTGGATATTACGCATAATTTCCCGCGCTTGTTTTACGACCGAAAACTTTGGCGCTCTCTTTTCGCCGGATCCGCCCGGGGGTGGCGGGTGCGCAATATTGTCAACAGGGAAAAGGAAAAAGTATTGGCAGAATGCCCTCTGAAAACTCTTCTTTTTTTCCTTGTTGGGCTGCTGCCGATTATAGGCGGTGTCTTGAGAAAATGCTGGGGAAGGCCCGAATGGCGCGCCCATTATCTCAGTATTTTTTCCGAAAAAGGATATTTCTTGCGCGCCCTTCGAGGGAGAATCTGCGAAAATCTGATTGCCTGGCATCGTTCCGGGCGTATAAGTGCGGAAAAGACGATTTCACTCCAAAACCACCTGATCCGGAATTTTTTTCATCACCTTCTGTCTTTCCTGCCGGTAAGTCTTCATCGTTTCTTAACGGATAAAAAGTTTTTCAAAGATAAGCTGTATAATCTGTTCGTCCGACCGATAAAACTGTATTTCCACCCTCAAATGCGCACACAATGGTTGCGTGACATGGTGGCTAAAGGACAGGAAAAAGAAATCTTGAGCAAACAGGACGCCGACCTGATCCTTGCCCGGATAGATGAGCCTTTCATTCAAAAATACCTGGTCAGCCTGGTCGTTCATGTTATGACGCTGCCTGTGACTCAGGTAGTGTCACTGATTGCAGCAGGCTATTTTTACTGGTCCCACCCGGAACTGTCTCAAGCGGAACGCACTGCTGCCGCGGCCGGCATAGTCGCTTTGTTCCAGGTAATACCACTTTCTCCGGGCTCTCTCTGCAGAGGGTTCTACACGACAGGTATGGCTGTAAAGGACCGGAATTTCAAGGAGTATAATATTGCCCTTTTTTTAAGTTATTTTAAGTATGTCGGTTATCTTGCCTTTCCCATACAGATGGCTTATCGATATCCTGTTCTTGCCCGCTTCATGGCTGCTCATTGGGCTACGGATGCCGTAAGGATGGTGCCGGTATTCGGAGAACGCGGCGCATTACTTGAGCATGCAGTTTTCTGCCTCTTTTACAATTGGCCACTGACCTTGCGCCGTCGTATGGCAAGGATCAGTGAAATGCGAAGAAAGCTTCCGTCAAGATACTGGCACCTACCTGTTATTTTGATAATTACAGCAACTCTTTTCGTTTTGCTGCACAGATCATATTGGATTTTAAGCGAAACTCCACCCGAAGCCGCCAACCTATGGTATGTACGCCCGTTATTACCGGCAATATTTATCATTCCCTTGCTGGCGGGCAGATTTTCGACGCTCTATGCGGGGGGGATGCAGAGAGGCAAACGTATAATATCGGCGGCGCTGATCGGCCTAACCTCCGCATTGCTTTATTCCGGATCGCTATCAGCATTCGAAACCAATATAGGAGGCGAGGCGGCACTCCTGGCGCCGATAGTATGGAGATGCTTCGCATTCACAATTTTCAGCGCTTTTGGAGCTATTCTCGGAGAACTTCAGACCAAAGATGTTTAGGGAAGGATACTATTTGCGCATATCGACAATTTTGTGTCGATATGCGGCCATTATGCGCCTACGCTTTTTCAGGGACTCCGCTCTGAAAACGGGACGCCTTCGGCGCAGTCGGTTTTTTGCCACCGCCGGCCCTGTGCCGGTGGGGCCAATGATTCACCACTACGTAAGC
>JAGYMJ010000587.1 GCA_018400625.1 Planctomycetota bacterium | reverse complement strand
GGCACAGGGCACGGTGGTGATCAAGTGAGACGGGGTTCACTGAATATTTATGATTATTTTAACTTTAAATATAAAAATATGATAGCCAAATCACAGATTGAAAAGCTGAAAGATCAGATTATTGAATGGAAAGAGCGGCGTAATGCCGTGATACTTGGTCACAATTATCAGATATCTATCGTTCAGGAAATATCTGATTTGACCGGCGACTCGCTTGCACTCAGCCAAAAGGCCTCCGAAACCGACGCTGATGTTATTGTGTTTTGCGGCGTATATTTCATGGCTGAAACGGCCGCCATACTGAGCCCCGAAAAAACCGTCTTAATACCAGAACCCGGGGCCGGCTGTCCGATGGCCAACATGATCACCGCTGAGCAGCTTAAAGGACTCAAAGCACAGCATCCCGATGCAGTCGTCGTTTGTTACGTCAACAGCACCGCGGCGGTTAAAGCTGAAAGCGACTACTGCTGCACCTCCGCCAATGCCACGGAGATAGTAGATTCGATTCCGGAAGATAAAGAGATTATTTTTGTCCCTGATAAATATCTCGGCGCCTGGACGGCCAGGAAAACAGGGCGCCAAATGATCCTGTGGGAAGGCTACTGTCCAACACATGCGTGCATAACCCCCGATGATATTGAACGCGCCCGCAAAGAGCATCCGGACGCATTGGTCATGGTGCATCCCGAGTGTCTTACCAGCGTGTGTCTGCTCGCCGATGTTGTTGAATCAACCAGCGGAATGTGCAAGGCGGCAAACGGGACCGACAAAAAAGAAATCGTTGTGGGCACCGAAGAAGGGCTGCTTTATCGTTTGCGCAAGGAAAACCCGGAAAAGACATTTCATCACATAACCCCCGCGGCGGTATGCCCCAACATGAAACTCAACAGTTTGGAAAAAGTGCTCTGGTCATTACAGGAGATGCAGTACGAGGTCAATGTAGCCCCCCCTGTCGCCGAACGGGCGATGCAGGCTCTCCAAAAAATGATAGTATCCGGCAAAAAATGAAAAAAAAGACAAAATTAAAACATGACAGGCTTCGTGGACTGATAAGCGAATGGGAGCGGTGTGTGGTGGCCTTCTCCGGTGGGTGCGACAGCAGCCTGTTATTGCGGGTGGCTCTTGATACATTGGGAAAAGGGAATGTTCTGGCGGTGACGGCAAAATCCCCCACTTTCCCTTTACATGAGTTAAATTCCGCGCGTGAGCAAACGGCAAAATTAGATGTTGAACACGTTGAATTTGACACGGAAGAGCTCAACGATCCAAATTTTTTTAACAACCCTGCCGACCGATGTTATTATTGCAAAAGAGAACTTTTTGAAAATGTACTCCGGATAGCGCGAGAGAAGAATTTTTTCGTAGTGGCCGATGCGAGCAATTACGATGATGAAATAAACGACTATCGGCCCGGGCTGCTTGCACTGAAAGAACTCGGCATAAGAAGCCCCCTGAAGGAATGCCAAATGACCAAAGCGCAGGTGCGCGAGCTATCCAAGGAGCTCGGACTGTCCACCTATGACAAGCCGTCCTTTGCCTGTCTGGCTTCACGATTTCCTTATGGCGAAAAGATCACCGCAGGGAAACTTCAGCGGGTCGATGCGGCCGAACAGGTCCTACGGGAGACCGGATTTAAGCAATTCAGGGTGCGCAGTCATGGCGAGATGGCCAGGATTGAACTGGGGTCTGAGGAAGACACTTACAAGCTTTTGAAGAATAAAGTCAAAATATTGAACAAAGTCAAAGAACTTGGCTACACATATATAACATTGGATTTAGAAGGTTACCGTTCTGGGAGTATGAATGAAGCTATCGGCAAGTAAAAAAACCGATAGATAAATATAAATACAGAGGAGTCGATAATGGCTTATTCGGACAAAGTAATGGAGCATTTTACAAACCCCAGCAATATAGGCGAATTAAAGGATGCAGACGGCACAGGCGAGGTCGGCAATCCGACATGCGGGGATGTTATGAAAATCACGATAAAGGTGGAAAACGACGTTATCAAGGATATCGCTTTCAAGACCCTCGGTTGTGCGGCCGCTATCGCCACCAGCAGTGTTACAACGGAGATGGCCAAAGACAAGACTCTGGATGAGGCGATGACAATAACCCGGGATCAGGTTGCAGAAGAGTTGGGTGGGCTACCTCCACAAAAAATGCACTGCTCAAATCTTGCGGCTGACGCTTTGCACAGAGCCATAGAGGATTATCGGTCGAAACAAGGAGATAAGTAAATTCAAAATGGTTCTCCCCGGTTAAGGCTGGGTAAGTCCTCATTGAATCACGTTGTTCCCCCACCGTGCTCTGTGCCTGCCTGTGCGTCGCACGCAGACAGGCACAGGGCACGGTGGTGAT
>JAGYMJ010000586.1 GCA_018400625.1 Planctomycetota bacterium | reverse complement strand
ACGGCGACATTGCGCAGAACATTGTTGTCGTTCTGATCGCCGGAGGTCATCAACCCGACCGTATGACAGGGGTTCGGCTGAAGTTCTTTGCCGAGTGCCGCGTCGCCCACGTTTTCATTCAAACAAAATTGCGAATCCCAAATGTTGACCCGGGAGACATGCTGAAGATTGATGGCGCTCTGTGTCGGATACATTTTGTTATGGTCGAGATGTACCCGGAATTCGAGATTCGCCATTGAAAATTGCGGCACGGAAAACCGGCCGTTACAGGAATCCCCCTCCGGCGCCGCCAGGATCGACCACGGGTGGGCCTCAGGATCCGTCTCCTCCGGCGCTTCCCAATCGGAGAAAAGAAAGGTATTGAGCGCCGGCATCTCGCTAAAACGTGTAGGTTTAAACTTTTTTCGCACGTCCATTGGCCGGACCTGATAGGAATACAGCATCCGGCAGGGCATCTCGCCCTCGAGTTGAATATTGCTGTTTCCCGGGGGGATCACTAACTGTGCACGGCATGGGCGTCCATTGACATCCTCTCGTGCCGGCGATCCAATGCGATAGCCGCAAGGGGTATAAGGGAAAAGTATCTTACCTCCACCTGTTTTGGCGACTTTGTCGATCACTGCCTGGATTGCCGCCGTGTCGTCAGTGACGCCATCGCCCTTCGCCCCAAACTCCATTACATTATAGCCAAAACTCATGTCCACCTCCGAAAAAAAGTTACTTTTATCATCTAATGAATATTATTTTCCAGAATTCACAAACGGGAAAGCCGTGTTGAGTTGACCGCCGAGCTGCACATCGGGTCCGTATTCATTCTCCTCAAATGCCGGTTTGAAAGTCCATGTTTGCGACCGGAAATGCCACAGGATATTGCTGCGATTGTACAGCGGGCCGAAAACCCGCCAGTTTTCATAATTGCCGACGTTTTCACTCGCTTCAGCAACGCCGGGTATGGCATCGACCGAGAGCTGCGGCGAGTGGACGGAACCGGGGTCAGTGTTCAGGACATCACAAGACAGCAGCACAAGCGCGGCTTCAAGGGCAAGATAGCCCGACTCACTCCCCAGACATTCCGGCAGATAGCCCGAATCATGGACATGTCGGATGATCTCCCGGCCCGGATGGTCGAGGTCTGCGTCCGTGGTCAATGTTCTCGCCGCTTCGGGGCGTGAACTTACCGGCCCCATAATTTGTGGGATATCGTAGGAGGTATCAGGCGCCATACGGTGGCGCGCAAGCAGATAGAGCAGTTCGCCGGCACTCAGAAGGGGGGTATAGGTCGGACCGGAGTTGTCCATAACCGCCCTGGCCCCCTCTATAATCCGTTCGGCTTTGACACGAACGGGGCGTCGGCTATAGCGACGGCTCATATCGCCAACGGTTGTCCACTCCAGGCCGGGAAAATCGGCAAGCGCCGCGATGCGCCGCTCAAAATTCTCCAGAATCGTCGGTATGGACACATCGGGAATCGCTGTTGGCGCTTTCCAGTTCACGGGCGGAGGCGAAGCGCCGTAGTAAAAATTAGCGCATGGGAAGTTGTCCATCACCGTATTCACGGGGTGACATCCAAAGAGGCAGACCAGATTCTCACGGCCTGAGGCTTCCCGCAGAAAATTTTGCTGTTGCTCAAGTTTCTGATCGAACCGCGGTGTATCCCGGTAATCATTATCAAAACTTCCGCCGGCCCCCTGACCTATGAGCAGGTTATTGCAAAACCAGCCCACTTGCTGCTCGGGCAGGGGAAAAGGGGTAGAGAAAAAAGGCTTGCCCATACGTCCTGCGGCGAAAACAATCTGGGCGGCAAACATGCCGCCGTGCCTTGTCAAAGCACTGCATTTCCCGAAGATACGCTCATGAGACTGAAAACCGGGCAGTTCGCGGAACATGACGCGGTCAACCCCCGCAAACCAATCGAGATTTGAGACCTCTTCGGCCGTGGTGGGATGGATCGATCCCCGATTATAATGGAGACTGACATCGTGTTTTCCCAGTGCCTCGATAACATCCCTTTGTTTGTGCCGCTCCATAAAACGGCCTTTTTCGCCGATAATATGGAAACTGCCCTTCAATCCGTATTTTCCCATGATATTCGCAAACCGGGCGGGGAGAATATGAACGGGCGAGTCAGGGGCCGACATGAAATCTTCGGTATCAAAGTACATCAGGCAATACATGGCAAACTGCCTCCGGATAAATAAAGATTAAAAATTATTATCCTGGCCGTGGGAGATATGCGGGCTTGCCGTTTTATTGATCAAAAGAGGGATGACCTGCCCGTTGAACTTTTCGGCCATCAGTTCTATACCCTCGGCATTGGGATGGCACTGGTCGGCGCTGAACTGTGCAATATCTTCCGCGTTAAAAATCTTCTGCCCGTTGACGTAAGAAAGCCTGTTATCTCCGGTTTCCACAAAACTGCGCACCACTTTTTCCATATCCTCACGCATCCCTTCAATAGTGTAGCCGACATCGTTGGGTTCCGTCTCGTGGGGGGGATAGGCTATGGGCGAGATCAGAGTGAGGGGGGTATATCTATGTTTTTCTCTGATAATCTCGATGATGGCCGCGACCAGGGCGGAATATATACGTGAGTTCATACCTTTATTGATCGTGTTGATTCCGAGTTTCAAAGTGATGAAATCGGCGGGTAAATCCCGTATATACATAGCCACCCCAGGATCCAGACAACACTGTCCGCCAAACCCCAGATTTATAAGGTTCAGATTGTTTTTTCTGGCAACAATAGCGGGCCACGTGCCGGCGGCGCTGCCGGCTCTCATGCAATGGGTCAGGGAACTTCCCCAGGTGGCCCAGAGGGGGCGATGATCCGCTGCTGGGAAAGCAAAAGAACCCTTTTCCAACTTCAGTCCGGTCAATGTAACACTTGTGGTCGGCGGCAGCCAGATATCTACAATTTTACGCCCTTCCGGCAGCCCCTTGAATTGTGCGGAAGATGCATGCCCCTTGCAATAGGCGCTCTGAATAATTCTATTATCAATAACAACATCAAATGCATGTCCTTTTTCCAGATAATTTTGCGCCGGTTCGAGCGGCTCAAACTCCAGTACAAAGGCGGTAGCATCCGTGTCGAAACGGAGACGGACATCCGCCGTTTTTAACGCCTTCTCCAGCAGAAGTCCGCCGGGAGAGGGGAAGAGGTGCTGACGGTAATGGGGAAGACGCCAGGGGCGGATCCCACCGTTGACAGGCTCTGCAGATGCAGCGCCCTTAATAAAATTCTGATCAATATCTGTATGTATCATACTTCAATTTCCTCTCAATAAATGTTGATGTAAATGTCCAGTGCGCCACGTAGCATCCCCACCGTGCCTTGTGCCGGTG
>JAGYMJ010000585.1 GCA_018400625.1 Planctomycetota bacterium | reverse complement strand
AGCTATGAACGGCCGCGCCAGGCCATGTTTCCCCAGGAAAACTTTTCCTCCGGCAAGAATTACAGTGAAGCAAAGGCCGCCCAAATCGATGACGAAATCACCCGATTTGTCGATGAAGCCCATCAGCGTGTGCGTAAAATCCTCTCGGAACGGCGGGCGGTGCTTGATGATCTGGCCCTTCTGCTCTCGAAGCAGGAAAGCGTGCAGGGCGAAGAACTCAGACAGATGCTGGCGGCGGCGTCAAGCGAACCGGTATCCGCGCCTCCCTTTGAACCCTCACGGAACAAGGTCGGAATAACAGGAGGATAGACATGAACGGCAAACTTATCTTCGGTGTGATCCTTGCCGGGCTCTCGGTTGTCTTCATCATCCAGAATGTCACGGTCGTGGATCTGAGGTTCCTGTTCTGGACGCTGTCGATGTCCGGGGCGTTGTTGATGTTTTTCATACTTGCGGCAGGCATTGTCCTCGGCTGGGTGCTGCACGGCAGCTTCAATAGAAGACGAACCCATTCCAACGCCGGGAAAGATGATGTTACCGTCCAGACGATTGCTTGATGGTTCAGAAATGAAGGTAATCAAAATGAAAAGAGGAATGTTTGTAAAAGGGTTATTGACGATTTTGTTGATGGCGGCCCTGGTGGCCGTAACCGGGTGTGGTGAGAAGGAAAAGCCTCAGGGCAAGGCGGAAGGCGTGTCCAGGGAGGACGTCAAACAGGAGACCAAAGAGGCGTATGAAGCCACCAAGGCCTACACACAGGAACAGGTCCAGGCCTTCCGGCAGGCAACGGAAACCAAGCTCGGGGAGTATGACAAAAAAATTGATCAACTGCAGGAAAGCGCTGAAAAGCTGGGTGGCGATGCTAAAGTGAAGGCCGGGCAGCAGCTGGCCGCATTGCGCCAGAAACGCGACGCGGTGTCAGAAAAGATGAAGGAGCTGGGTGATTCCGGGGGAAGTGCATGGGACCAGTTTAAATCCGGTATCGACGACGCGATGGAAGATTTGGCCGGCGCCTACAATGATGCTGTAGCCGAATTCAGCAAACCCTGATGTCAGGGTAACCCTGAAGATTCGATTCTCCTTCAATTGGAACAGCACGGAAGCAAAGGCAGACGGCACTTTGCCCGACGAGTCAAAGCAGAAAGTGGAGCTTCCGTCGGCAGCGTGTCAGCCTGTGAGAAAGAGATCGCCGACGCGACCGTTTTGCGGTTCGGCAGCGGCCGGGCCTGGCTCGTTCTCGATGTCGTCGCGTTTAGGGTGGTCAATATCGCCAATGCCGATGTTCCCTTGACGACGGGAATAAAACCACGGGTCGTCGTTGATGTGTGGGAGCATTTCCATTTTCTGGATTATCAGAATCGGTGGGACGACCATGTCAACGCCGTGATCGATAAACTGGTCAACTGAGAATTGCCTGTGTGACCTTTGATAATTTCCACTTCCGGTTCGGCGCGTATATCTCTCACGATTTGCAGAAGTTGTACTGCGATCCCGCCTCGCAACAGCACCTTCCGGTATTTCATGATCCATACCAAAGATATTCGATGTCGAATCGGGTATGTGCTGTCCTTCTGTCATGCTCCATACACCGTGCTGACGAAAGTTATCGACTGAAGGCGAGGGATTTAATATGCCCAAGAGACTATTACGTGAGGATGTCCCCTGAACAGAAATTACGCATGGTTTTCCCGCGACCCGTAACTTGTGAACTGGCGGGACTTTTTATGGCGAGACGCTGGATATTTTGATATATAATTGACATTCCGATTTTTTAGAATACTATTTTTTTCGGTTATATAAGGGTAACGGCCATGCCGATAAAAAATAAAAAAGCGTCTCCTGACAGTCAGACTTCTTCGAAAAAGGTCAAACAAGCGACAAAACCAAAAGAAGGCGTCAGCTTTCCGATCGTCGGTATCGGCGCCTCAGCCGGCGGCCTGGAAACCCTCAATGCCTTCTTTTCCACCATGCCGCCCGACAGCCGTATGGCATTTGTGATCATCCAGCATCTAAGTTCTCAATACAAAAGCATCATGGCATCGCTGTTGGAAAAACACACCCGGATGACCGTCAGGCAGATTGAGGACGGCATGAAGATTCAGCCCGACCATGTCTATCTGAACCCTCCGGGCAAGAACGTGGCCATATTCAATCGAAGCCTTCATCTGCTGGAACCCGTAAAAAGCAGCACGATCAACATGCCGATTGATTTCTTTTTCAGATCGCTCTCGGAAGACCAGGGCGAAAAAGCCATCGGCGTCATCCTGTCGGGGACGGCATCGGATGGAACGATGGGGGTTAAAGCAATCAAGGACGAAGGCGGCATGGTTATGGTCCAGCAGCCGGATACGGCAAAATACAACGGCATGCCCACAAGCGCGATTGAAACCGGACTTGTCGATTTTATCCTTCCGGTTGAAAAGATGCCTGAAGCGTTAATCCGGTATAGTCAGCACCCGTTTCTTGATTCGACGGCAGGGTTCAAACTCTCGGACACACCGATCAAAGGCCAGATGCAGAAGATTTTCGCTCTGATTCGCAGCGCAACCGGTCACGATTTTTCCCATTATAAACAGAGCACCATCTCGCGCCGGATCGAGCGCCGCCTGACCGTTCACCAGATAGAGAAATTGCCTGATTACATTTTGTTTCTCCAGAAAAATCCCGCCGAAATAGACGTACTCTTTAAAAACCTGGTCATCGGGGTAACCAGCTTCTTCAGGGACCCGGAGGCCTATGACGTGCTGGCGCAACAGGCGCTGCCGGATTTATTCAGCGAAAAGAAACCGGATGCGACCCTGCGCTTCTGGGTTGCGGGCTGCTCCACCGGTGAAGAAGCTTATTCTCTTGCCATGATCGTTTCCGAATTCATGGATAAAATCAAGGAACATTTCAATGTCCAGATCTTTGCCACGGACATCGATGCGGCTGCCATAGAAGTTGCTCGCCGGGGAATCTATCCGGAGAGTATCGGCGCGGATGTTTCATCGACGCGATTAAATCAGTTTTTTACACGAGGACCGGGTGGGTTCCAGGTTAAAAAGCAGCTTCGCAACATGGTCGTCTTTTCACTTCAAAACGTCATTAAAGATCCGCCCTTTTCACGGCTGGACCTGGTAAGCTGCCGGAACCTGATGATCTATATGGACAGTGTCCTGCAGAAAAAAATCATCCCCCTGTTTCATTATACGCTGAATCCCGGCGGGATTCTCTTTCTGGGCACATCCGAAAGCATCGGGGATCACAGGGCACTATTTCAGCCGCTCGATTCCAGATGGAAGGTCTTTAAGCGCAAAATATCGCTTGCGGACACGAAAATGGATTATTCCGGTAAAGGCTATTACGATGTAGAGTCGGGAATCCAACCCGATGAGAAAAACAAGCTGCCTGATATGCCTGAGATCCAGGCGGTGGTTGAAAGGGTTATTCTTGACGAATATGCCCCTGCTGGCGTTTTGATCAATGACCAATATGAAATCCTGCATTTTATGGGTAAAACAGACAGATACCTGACGCCGCCCACCGGAAAGCCCACATTTAATATACTGGACATGGTCCGCGAGGATCTCAAAAAAAAACTGACGATAACCATCCATAAAGCGGTTCAAGAAAAAAAGAACGTGTTCTGCAAGGGCGTGCGGATCAGGCATAACGGTACTTTTGGTGTTGTCGACATATCCGTTAAACAGATGGCAGGCAAAGGGCTGCCGGCGGGATGTATGCTTGTCATATTTGAGGACAGCCCGCCTGCGGATCTGTCCGGCGGCACAAAAGCCGTGGCCGGCAAGGCCAAGAAACAGGATATTGTCCTGCAAAGCCTTGAACAGGAATTGCACTCGACCCGGGAATACCTTCAGGCAACCATTGAGGAGCTGGAAACTTCCAATGAGGAGCTTAAATCAGCCAACGAAGAACTGCAGTCGGTTAACGAGGAACTGCAGAGCGCCAACGAGGAGCTGGAGACCTCCAGGGAAGAGCTTCAATCCACCAATGAGGAACTGGCCACGGTGAATGCGGAGCTCCAAAGCAAAGTGGATGAATATTCCCGGGCCAAGGATGACATGAACAACCTTTTGGCTGCCACCGAAATCGCCACCATATTTGTGGATACCAGCCTTTGCATCAAGGGCTTCACGCCTACTGCCGCCGGGATCATCAATTTAATTCAGACCGATATCGGCAGGCCGCTCAATGACCTTAAAACTCACTTTAATGATGTTGATCTGGTCGGTCTGGCCGAAAATGTTCTTAAAGATCTCAACACCCTGGAATTGGACATCCTGTCGCAAGATGATATCTGGTACTCTTTAAGGGCTATTCCATATCGAACTGCAGAGAATATCATTGACGGCGTGGTGATGACCTTTATGGATGTCCACAAGGTCAAGCAGGCGGATAAAATCAGGAGGCTGGCCACTGTTTTGAAAGATTCTAACGATGCCGTGACGGTACTGGACCTGGAGGGCAAGATTCTGGCCTGGAACAAGGGGGCACAGAAAATGTACGGCTGGACCGAATCCGAGGCGCTCAAGATGCATATCAGTGAACTGATGCCCGAGGATAAACAGGACGAGTTACCATCGCTTGTTGAGAGGTTGAAGCGGGGCGAAGACATAACGCCATTTACCAGTCGGCGAAGGGCAAAGACCGGGAAGATTCTGAAGGTATGGTTGACCGTCACTGCTTTAGCGGATGAAAGCGGTCGACCCATTGAGATTGCGACCACGGAGCGGGATATTGCGTGGTTGACGTGAGGGGGGGACGAGGGACGAGGGACGAGGGACGAGGGACG
>JAGYMJ010000584.1 GCA_018400625.1 Planctomycetota bacterium | reverse complement strand
CGGCACAGGGCACGGTGGTGATGAGGTAACGGGGTTCACTGAATATTTACGTATAAGATTTTCCGGATTGATTGAGTTCATATAAATACGAGTGTTATTTAAGTGTTACGACAGTTTTTTAGATTGCGTTTTTTTAAACAAGGAGATATCAGATTTATTTCGCACCGCGATTTAATGCGTTTGTGTATGCGGTCATTGAGAAGGGCGTCATTGCCTTTAGCAATGAGTAAGGGATATAATCCACGTCCCAGGATAAGCCTTCCGGCCCCTTTAAGTTTAGGTTATATAGGCCGTAATGAAGTCTTGGATTTGGAATTATCACAATGGTGCAAGCCGGAATATGTTCGCACAAAAGTTAATCAATTCTTACCGGAAGGAATAAGAATGATTTCTGTACAGTTGTTAGGGGAGAAACCAGGACGTGAACCCGATGGTTTTTCGTACAGCATACCACTAAAAGGCGACACACCTGTGTGCAAAGAAAAAATAATGCAGATTGAGGGTAAAGAACTCCTGGAAATAGAACGCCGTAACGATAAAGGAGTGAAAAAAAAGAATATTGCCCCTTTCATTAAACACCTCAGGAGCAGTAACGGCTGTCTGCTGATGCTGTTAAAAACCACACATCAAGGTACGGCTAAACCGGAAGAAGTCCTGAAATTACTCGGTTGTCGCCCCTATACACATTATTTTCCCTCCCAAATTACGCGAACGCATGTAAGTCTGGTCTCCTCAATAAAATGAGAGAGAAATGTCAGAATCAGTAATGTTGATAAACGTGCTGGAAGAAGCCGAAGCCCGTTTGGCGGTGGTGGAAGACGGCAAATTGCAAGAGTTTTATTTGGAACGTTCGAATGCCGATAACATCGTCGGCAACATTTATAAAGGACGTGTAGTCAACGTCAAATCCAATATAGAAGCCGCTTTTGTGGACTTTGGCCATAAAAGGCACGGCTTCTTACACGCCTCGGACATTAAACCTTCCGTCGCCCGCAAAGCTCTCAACCGTAAAGACAAGAGACGCGGTGTGCGTAATATTAAGAAGGCGGTGAAAAAAGGCGACTCTTTCCTCGTCCAGGTAACAAAAGAAGGCATTGGAGATAAAGGCCCCGCCCTTACCACCTACCTGAGCCTGCCGGGAAGACATCTGGTCTTTATGCCCGAAATGAATCTGCGGGGTGTCTCCAAAAGAATTGAAGACGACGAAGAACGCCGGCGATTGCGAAGTATTGTCGACGGCCTGGATATCCCCAAAAATGTCGGCATTATTGCCAGAACTGTTGCCGATGGACGCTCTAAAGGTGAACTGGAACGCGACCTGAAATACCTCTCCAGATTGTGGGATATCATTTCTCAACGCGAAGAAAAAGCTTCCACCCCCGCTCTTTTATACCAGGAAAGTGATCAAATTATCAGGGTGATCAGAGATATATTCGATGAAGATATTCGACGCATATTTGTTGATAATGAAAATATTTATAATCGCATTAAAAATTTCCTTCGCGATGTGATGCCTCACCATGTCCGCAAAGTCAAATTGTATAACGAAGACACCCCGATTTTTCATAAATATGGAGTGGAAAAACAATTGACGGAAATGCATGGACGAACGGTTGACCTATCCTCCGGGGGGAGTATAATCCTGGAGCAAACAGAAGCTCTGGTAGCAATAGATGTCAATAGCGGCCAGTATAAGGGAAAAGGAACGCCCGAAGAGGTAGCTTTGAAGATCAACAAGGAAGCCGCGAAAGAAATTGCGCGACAGATCCGCCTAAGAGACCTCGGCGGACTGCTTATTATAGATTTTATCGACATGGACAATAAAGACTATCGCAAACAGTTGGAAAAAGTGCTCTCCGACGGCCTGTCCCTGGACAAGGCAAGGTTCAGAATGCTGCCGATGTCTGATTTTGGTATAGTCCAGCTCACAAGACAACGCCGACGCAAAAGTTTGCGTCAAAGCACTTATACAACATGCCCCAACTGCAAAGGTACCGGCCTGTTAAAAACCCCGGAAACAATCTCATTGGAACTGTTCCGCCAACTTAAGGTCGGCATGCAGAAAGAAAGCGTCAAGATCATAGAACTAAAAGTTCCCCCCGCTGTAGCAAACTACTTAAACAATACGATGAGAGCGCAGATTGATGAGATGGAAAAAAACTCAAACAAAAAAATATCTATACAGGTTGACCCCACTCTCCTCCCTGCCGAAAGTGAAGTTAAACACATTAAAAATGACTAAGTTTGACGATTGACTATGGCTATTAAAGTCTTGACTACTGCCGACATCCACTTGGGGAAAAGATCCTCTGGGTTGCCGGAAAGGTCCGAATGGTCTTCCACTCGTTATACTTGGAACTCCATTGTGGAATGGGCTCTGCATAATGATGCAGATATTTTACTGCTCGCCGGTGATATTGTGGATCGGGATAATCGTTATTTTGAGGCCGTCGGCCCCTTACAGTCCGGATTCCAAAAACTTAAAGATGCCGATATCAAAGTCTTTATCACCGCCGGCAACCATGATTTTGATGTTCTTCCCCAAATTGCCGCCAACAGCCGACATGAAAATGTTCAACTGTTGGGTAAAAACGGAGAATGGCAAAGCGCCCGCTTCCAAAAAAACGGCCTGAACCTGAGTTTTTATGGATGGTCCTTCCCCACCCGTATCGTGTATACAGACCCCTTATCAAATTTCCGTCCCGAAGAAATCAACCCCAATGATATTAATATCGGTGTTCTGCATGGGGAACTGGATACTGTCGAAAGCCGCTACGCCCCGGTGGATTCCCGCAGCCTCAAAGCGAAAAATTTGGATGTCTGGGTACTGGGCCATATCCACAAACCCCGGCAAGTGCAGGACCATGAACCGGCGATCTTCTACCCCGGCTCCCCCCATGCTTTAAGTGCTAAAGAACCTGGAAAGCACGGGCCACAACTGTTGACTATAAACGGCAAAGAGAATATCACGATAACCCCGATCCCCCTCTCCCCCGTCCGATACGAAAGACTGCAATTAAATGTCGCTGAGGCAGACAGTGAAGAAACTTTGCGTGAGAAACTCACCTCAGATATCGTCGATGACGCCGAGGAAAAACTCGCCGAATTAAATCAAGTGGAGAATCTCATCTATGATTTATATCTCGACGGCAGGCACCGCGACCATGAGGACATGAACTCCTGGGTCGCTCCCATGACCGGCGATTATGAGCGTGAAATAGGAGGCGGAACACGGATATCCGTCCGTAAAGTAACCAATGATGTGGGGGCAGCCGTAGAAAATCTGGAAGAGCTGGTCAACGACCCCTCACCGGCAGGTAAATTGGCCGAAACGATCCTGGCTATTGAGAACGGCACCGCTACGGAATTCCTGAACAAACTCCTCGATCAATGGCGATTAAAACATGAGGGACTCAACAAATCCGACACTTATGCCCCTTTGAGTAACGAAGAAAGGGTTCAGGAAAGAGAAGCTGAAGATTTTATCCTGCGCGAGTGCAATCAATTGCTCGGAGAACTTTTAACCCAGCAAAATCAGCAATAAAGGTGATAAGTTGGAAAAAGAAACCTTAAAAATAAAAAAATTATCCATCCATAAACTGCCCGGATTCCCGAGGGGCATGGCCCCTTTCTCCGATCTGGCCGACAATGTTAATATTTTTGCCGGCCCGAACGCCTCGGGCAAAAGCTCTACCGCAAGGATGATCAAGGATTTGATCTGGCGCCACCCCGCTCCCGGCCGACATGCCGAGTGCTCGGCCCGGACAGGCGCCGATAAGTGGGATATTGAAATCGACTCGAACTCCGTGAAGATACAGCGCAATGGACTGGATGATGACATGCAAGGGCTCCCTAATCCGGAAACAAGCAGCCGCTATATGCTTGCTTTGCAGGATCTGGTTCGGGAGGAAGAAGAAGGTTTGGCACGGCAGATCGCCAAGGAATCTCTGGGAGGCTATGACCTGGATGAAGCGATTGAGCAACTCGGATATTCTGATAAAATCAAAAACAAAACCACTAAAGAATATAAAAACTTTGCGGAAACGGAGAAGGATTACAAAGATGTTCTTGAAAAACAGAAAAAATTAAAACATGATGAGGAAAAGCTCACTACCCTGTATGCCGAGCAGCAGGAAGCTGAAAAAGCTTCGAAACTTAAAGAATTGTATGAAAAGACACTTGCATATATGCAAGCCGCAGAAAAACTTGAATCTTCCGGCGAAAAACACAAAAAATTCCCCGACATTCTGCGTGAAATGAGTGGAAAAGAATATGAAACGGTTACTGAACTGGAAGAAGTGATCGAAAGCTGTTCACAGGATATCCAAAAAGCAAAAGAAACGCAAAAACAAAGCAGACTTACAATCTCCGAATTGAACCTGCCCGAAAACGGTATCGGTAATGAAGTATTAAAAGAGCTGGACAGAAAAGTTGAAAAGATTGAGAACCTCCAAAAAGAGATCGATGAAAAAAAGAAAAAAATCATTGAATGTGAAACGAAAGCACAGCACAGCTTAGACAACATTGATGAAGAACTGGACATTGCCGATTGGGACGGGATTACGCTCGATGAGATCACTAAACTGGATGAGTTTCTGCAGGACGCGCATCAGGCATTCAGTGAAGAAAGTTTCTTGACCTCGGCGATTGAAGAATTAAAAAGTGTTTTACAGGATGAAAACGAAAAGGGGCCGGATGCCGACGGACTGAACGCCGGAATACTTGCGCTCAACGGCTGGTTGACGGCTCAAAAAAGAGCGGAAGGTGTGAAGATGCATTGGGTGATGGTGATCGCTGCAATAGGAGCCCTCATATCCATCATATCTTCTTTTATCGGCGTGCTGGGACTTCTGGGACTGCCCTTGATAGTGATTGGCGTTATCCTTGCCGTCAAATCGGAATCCGCAGCCGATGAAAAAAAAGTGAGGGAACAGGATTACCAAAAAACCGGTTTGAACCCGCCGGAAAGATGGGATGCCGACGCCGTAATGCAGTGTTTGGAAAGTTTGTTAGAGGACCTTGAAGCGGCAAAATGGGATCAGAAGACGAGGCAGGAGCTCAAAAATTTCCATAAAGAACTCCAGGAGGTCAATACACGGATAAATACAATCAACGATCAACATGCCCAATGGGTGGAAAAACTGGGTGCCGTGCCCGACCTGCCATCTGAAAAATTGAAAAATTACAACGGTCTTTACTGGTTTCTGCATCATGTTAAGGAATGGTATAAAAATGAAACGGAAAAGCACTCTTTGCAGAAGCAGAAAGAAAAATTAAACAGAACCTGCTCAAAAAATTTCGGCCGCATCAACACGTTATTTCAGGCTTACAACGCGGGAAACGCTGAAGATGTGATCCAGGCCAAGGGAATTTATGAAAAGCTGAGAGAAGAGGAAGAAATAAGACGGTCCAAAGCCGCGGAAATCCTCAATCAGGAAAAATGGATCAGTGAGAAGGAAAAAGATAAAAAAAGATATACCGAAAAAATGGCCGGTATATATAAAAAACTCCGGATCAATCAAGGGGCAAAAAATGAAATTCTGCAACTGACCGAACTGATTAAAGATTACAAGAAGGCTGAAAATGAATGGGAATTGGCCAGGAGAAAACTCTCGGAGCAGGAAAGGGCGATGAAAAATCACTCCCTTTACTCTCATTACAAAAACGAACTCAAAGCGCTCACTCCCGATCAAACGGAAGAAAAAATTACCGAGTTCAGGGAAAAGGCCGATCAACTGCCTGAAATAAATCGGCAAATTACGGCGATTGAAACCACTATTGATAATACAAAGAAAGCGAACGACCTGGAAAATGCACTGGCGAGAAAAGAGGAAAAACTTGATGACCTCGAGGAATTATACGACAACAACCTCGCATCGATTACCGGGAACCTCATCGTCAACCAATTGAAGAACGACACGCAACAAAAAAGACGTCCCAAGATTCTTGAGCATTCAAGCCGGCTTTTTAACCGCATAACGCAAGGCCGTTATGAATTGAAACTGGCGGAGGGAAATGATCCGGCATTTCATGCCTATGACACCATTTTAGGCCGGGGCCAGAACCTGGAAGAGTTGTCCACAGGTACCCGTATCCAGCTGCTGCTTTCTGTACGCCTGGGCTATATTGAAACCCAGGAAAAATCCATCAAACTGCCGTTACTGGCCGATGAGTTGTTGGCCAACAGCGATGATCTGCGGGCAAAAGCTATTATCGACGCCCTGATGGAGATCAGCAAAGATGGACGCCAGGTGTTTTACTTCACCGCCCAGGCCGACGAGGTCGCCCGATGGAAACGCTATCTGGACAGCGGTTCGGACATATCGTATAAACTCATTGAATTGTCGGGTAAAGAAGCTGATGATTCAGCTTATAAAAACCTCCCCGCCGAATTTGCTCCCCTGGAGCTTATTTACAACATACCCTCCCCGGAGGGAAAAGACTATGAGGATTACGGCAGACTGCTGGAGGTGCCCACGTTTAACATGCTTGCCGACACTCCCGACAATATCCATCTGTGGTATCTATTGGATGATGTCGATACCCTCTATCAACTCCTTAGAAAGGGTATCCGATGCTGGGGGCAGCTGAACAGTTTTCTCCGCAATAAAGGGAAGATCGAATCACTGGACAAAGAGACGGAACATGAGATCGAGGCGAAAGTTAAGTTTTTAGACCGATTCCAAAAATTGTACAAAACAGGCCGTTCAAAGCCTATTGATAGAGAGGTCATCGAAAAATCGGGAGCCGTCAGCGATAAGTTCATTGAGGAAGTTTGCGAGAAATTGCGGGAACTCAACGGGGATCCTGAAAAATTGCTTCAATCTTTAGAAGCCGGTGAGGTGTCCCGCTTCTATCAGAATAAGATTAACGAATTGGAAGAGTTCTTATCGGAAAACGATTATATTGATGACCGCCCGGCGCTGGAGGAAGGGGAAATTATCGCAGAATTGCACGCTTTCCTTTCCACAAATGATTTGAGCGCAGAAACGGCCGAAGATTTAATCAGGAAAGTTTTATAGATTAATCCGTCTCATGAAATGTAAGTCCTCACTAAACCCCGTAGCATCCCCACCGTGCCCTGTGCCGGAGGGACGATGATTAAGCACTACGTGTCTAAAACTTACGACCGTAGCCGTTCATCCGCACGGCCCGCTCCTCCGGCTCTTGCTCTTTTACGATACAGTACTTTTTGCACTCTCATGAGCAAGAG
>JAGYMJ010000583.1 GCA_018400625.1 Planctomycetota bacterium | reverse complement strand
ATGCTGCTTATGCTGCCGACGTGCTGCACGATGATATCCTCACTCCCCTGGCTGGAGCGACTTCGTAATGCGCATCAAGACCGATAATTGATCTTTAATTGCCGTTCTCCGTCTTGCTATAAAACGTCCGTCAGAACCTTTTCGATCTGCGCCTCGTTAGTTGTCATGTCCACATTTTCCAGGACAGTCCATTGCTCTTTATGTTCGGCGGCACAGCCAGGTTGGACTGTTTTCAGTGGACTCAATGATTCCAGCTCCAGCATATCACTGTTTGTAAAAGTCTCGAAAGAGCAGCCAAAATCGGGATAATCGGCCCCTTCGATATGATCGAAGCGTTTAATGAAAAGGTAATTATCCAGTAAATAATAGGCTTTACCGGCCGGCAGCGCCATACCGATTTTCTGGGGTGTCTCAGCATTGGGGTCTTGCTGCAACTGAATAAACTTCTCTCCCCAGAGCCATCGAGGATCATTCATCGTGGTATAGGGCCAAAGGACCATGGGGTGGGAGGGGGTGACGACCTTTTCATGCGGCCGGTAGGGCGGCTGAGGTAAAATAGCAATCCCTCCCGGGGCCATGACGGACACAGCCCAGACCGACAAAGTGACCGGCCAGAGGTTATGGTTAACCAAGCGGTGCATAACATTCACATAGGGGCCTGAGTTGCCGATGGAAATTGCCATCTGTTTCTCGATCCCTGTCGAGCTCTCAACCTCCTGGACGGTCCGAATGCCGTTCTCCATCTCTTCCACATGCACGGGGCGATTATCGGGATGGTAGGTTCGCGGTTTGGATTCGGGGGCATGCCAGAGTCGATGCCCACCATAAATCCGCCATTCATCTCCGTCTTTAAGCCCCATCATGTCAGGAAATTCTTTGAACAGGTTGATCGCGCCGGGGCGTCCAAGACGAATGATTCGCGGTCCCACATCCGCTGTTACAATGACTTCTACGGATTCATTTTGCAAACGATAACAATTGTCCCATCCCCCATAATGAATTCTTTCCATTTTGTCACCTCTCTGAGTTATCTGGTCTCTGTTTCCATAACCATAAGCCCTGCAACAGAACGAACCTTTTAGAATACCACGGACTTTTACGGCTTTCCGGGCCATAATTCTAAACCGGATTTGCAAATAGAATACAACGACGCGGAAAATATTGCAAGATATTTGATGGATATAATGAACAAAAAAAAGGCCTACGGCAGTTTATCAGTAAGCTGCCGAAGACCTGTAATAGATTTTAGAAATTTACCTTAACGCTTGACATTCATTGGGCGTAAAGAGAGATAAAGTGAGTTATGCAAGATTAGCGTTTAACTCTTGCGTTACCTTCCCACACACTCCAGACCTGTTCTTCATCGGCGGGCTGTGCATAGTCAGTGGCAAAAGTCGTCGCCAATGCGCCGGTGGCCCATCCGAACTGAACCCATTTTTCCGGTTCCCAGTCTTTCAGGATGGAATAGAGCATACCGCCGACAAAGCCGTCTCCGCCCCCTATGCGGTCAAGTACACCAATCTCACGGGGTTTTACGACGTGCCAATTTTCATTTTCGTACATGATTGCGCCCCAAAGGTGGCAGCCGGCGCTCACGACTTCACGGAGCGTATTGGCAAAGACTGACGTGTCGGGATAGGCTTGCCCGACTCTTTTAATCATCTCTTTGAAGCTATCAATCTTGGCATCGATGTCTTCGCCGCCCGGTTCGGGCCCTTCAATACCCAGACAAAGCTGGAAGTCCTCTTCATTACCGACAAGAATATCAGAGACGCCGGCGATTTCGGTAAATATCTCGTGCAGTTCTTCTTCACGGTTTTCCCAGAAAGAAGCGCGATAATTCAGGTCGAACGAGATGCGGGTACCATATTTTTTTGCAGCGCGTGCCAGTTCCAGGCAGAACTTACTGCTCTGCTTTGAGAGTGCGCCGACAAGGCCTGAGATATGGATGAGTTTCACGCCTTCCTGCCCGAAAATCCGTTCCAAATCAAAATCTTTGACGTCGAGCATGCGCCCTACTTCCCCGGCCCTGTCATTCCACACCCGCGGGCCGCGTGAGCCGGCGCCGCTGTCGGCAAGGTTGAACTGGTGGCGGTATCCCCATGGACCGCCCTGGTCGACCTCTTTGCCCTCATAATCCATATGGCGTCTTCCCAGATCATCCTTGATGTATCGTGCAACAGGTGAGCCTTTAACAAAAGCCGTAAGAACTTTTACGGGCAGGCCGAGAAACGCGGAGATGCTGGCCACGTTCGTTTCAGCACTCGTAGCATGCAAGACATGATTGTCGCTGCTATGCATCGGCTGGTTGTTGACAGGTGTAAGTCTGACTCCCATACTTGTCGGAACAAGTAACGCGTACTTGCTGTTTTCATTAAACTTCATACTCATTTTCCTCCTACTCAGTAGTTCAGATAATGGTTTGACTTTATACAAAAGCACGAAGATGCATTTCAATCAGAAAATGCATCTTCGTGCACTAAAACACAAAAGACTACCTGGGTTGATTAAAGGTCCAAATCGAGATCAGACGGCAGGCGTTTCAGATAGACCTTTACGTTATGAATCTGCCCTGCCGTATAAAAATAAAAGCCGACCCTGTCCTGACCGACTCCCATGAGAGAGAATCTTTCCTCGTATTCATAAAGGAGTTTGCCATCGACATACATCCTGAGTGTGCCTTCATCATTTTCAACGACGATATGATGCATTTCGTCAGGCTCAATAACATGTTCGGTGTCCCGATCGTCCACGAGATTATTATCCTTGCGCGCGATCCTGTTCCGGGTATTATGGAAACCGCCGAATTGGAAGAAATATCCGGAGCCCCAAATGCTTCCTTCCGCTTCTTCGGGTGACTGGGCATGGATTATCGAACTGAGGTCTCCGACGCTCACTTCAGGGGTCATACCGGGTATAAGCATTATCGGCTGCACATCGGTTCTGGCTTCGAATTCAAGCCTTTGGAACCCGGGCGGGTCTTCCCCAGGGAAACCTCGCGAAGATATCAAACAACCGCTCCCTCGCAGATAGCCCTCTTCGACTTTCCAGTTGCCATCGACCACTTCCCAGTCGTCACCTAATTCATCACGATCAAAGTCGTCTTCAAAAAACAGTTCCCACCCAGCTTCTTCGGCCGGAACCAGATCAACTTCTTCGTCGGCAAAGCCCACACTAATAAAAGTTGAACTGCAGACCAAAACACCTGTCAAACAGACATTCAACAACTTCTTTCTGATTTTCATCAGCAACTCTCCCACTATTACAAGTTAGAGCCTATTCCAAAGAATTCCCAAACCAGTAAGTAATCCTCTTACAGGATTTAACGGATGTTTAAACAAGGTCGGCTCTTTTCAACCTCACTTTAAACAGAACTATTATAACTTTTTTAAAAAAACTATGCAAGAATCAGTTGGCATATGAGTAATTTGCGCTGTGACGTTTTTTGCGTGTGCCGGGGCGCAAATTGTCCGTCGATCCGCTCCGTGTTCTGCGATCTCCGTGCGCAAATTCCTTATTTTCTTCCAGAAAGGGCATAAAGACTCGAGAACGTTAAAAACGGCCTTTTTTAGACATACCTTTCCTGTAAAATGTGTTTTTCGACCTAAATTTCCCGTCCGGAGCCGGCTAACACTTACCCACGGCGGCATCGGCCGGCATCGGGGGCGGCCCTCGATAACAGCATGTCGTTCATTTTGTTAACATC
>JAGYMJ010000582.1 GCA_018400625.1 Planctomycetota bacterium | reverse complement strand
ATCTTGGTAAGCGCCCTTGAAAGATGTGCTTCCGATACCACCAATGAAACGACCGTCAGCACCCTTGAATTGCCCAATGATGATATTAAGGGAAGGATTATAGGTCGCGAGGGGCGTAATATCAGGGCTTTTGAACAAGCTACCGGAGTGGATGTTATCGTTGACGATACCCCCGGTGTCGTCGTAATCAGCAGTTTTGACAGCGTGCGTAGAGAGGTCGCTCACCTTTCTCTGGAAAGGTTGGTGGCGGATGGACGTATACATCCCGGAAGGATTGAAGAGATTACCGCTAAAGCTCAATCAGATGTTCAGGAAATTATCAAAGAAACCGGCAATGAGGCCGCATATGAAATGGGGTTGGCTACAATATCCGACGGTATCAAGGAGTTGCTGGGACGTTTGAAATATCGGACAAGTTTTGGACAGAATGTCTTACAGCATTCAATAGAAGTTGGAAGGTTTGCTTCGGTGATGGCGGCCGAGATCGGGCTTGATGTGAGAATGGCGAAACGTGCCGGCTTGCTTCATGATATCGGTAAGGCACTCGACCATGATCAGGAAGGCTCTCATGCGATAATAGGAGCCGATGAAGCGCGCAGGTGGGGCGAAGACCCGATCATTACCAATGCGATCGAAGCTCATCATGAAGATGTAGAACCCAATTCACTTTATGCCGGATTAATACTTGCGGCCGACACGATGAGCGCAAGCAGGCCCGGCGCACGGCGTGAGACGCTTGAACGTTACATAAAACGCCTCGAGAAACTTGAAAATATCGCTGTCAAGCATAATGGAGTTCAGGCCGCCTTCGCCATTCAAGCCGGACGTGAGGTGAGGGTACTGGTGAATTCTAATAATGTTAATGACAAAGGGGCAGCACGTCTTGCAAGGAATATAGCCAATGAGGTGGAAGAAGAATTACAATATCCCGGTGAAGTTCAAGTCACCGTTATACGCGAATCCAGATACAGTGAAGTGGCTCACTAAATTGAATCTTTGGAGGTGATTTTGATGGTGAAAATACTTGTGGCTTATTATTCGAAAAGCGGCAATACCGAGAAAATGGCTGATTTTGTTGCGGAAGGAGCTAAAAAAAACGGCGCTGAGGTTATACAGAAAAAGGTAGAAGATATCGATGTTGAACAGTTAATGGAATTCGATGCTCTGATAATCGGTTCTCCGACATATTACGGCGCGATGAGCTATGAGGTGAAAAAGCTCTTTGACGATTCCGTTAAACTGCAAGGCCGGCTGAAAGGAAAAGTCGGCGGTGCGTTTTCCTCATCGGCTAATCCCGGCGGAGGCAATGAAACGACGGTCATGACGATTTTACAGGCCATGCTCATACATGGTATGGTGGCGCAGGGAACCCCGATGGGCGATCATTATGGTCCAGTGGCGATAAATGCGCCTGATGAACGGGCTGGGAGGCAATGCCGGGAGCTTGGCGGCAGAGTAGCGGAACTGGCGGAAAAACTTCATGGCTGAGCAAAATTACAGAGTCCCGAGAATCCTTACTGTCGCCGGCAGCGACAGCGGTGGAGGCGCCGGAATCCAGGCTGATCTGAAAACAATCACGGCGCTTGGCGGTTTTGGCATGAGCGCCCTAACAGCCCTGACAGCGCAGAATACGGTAGAGGTTGTCGATATTTTCCCGGTATCTTTGAATTTTATAAAATCCCAATTTTGCTCTGCTGTTGATGATATAGGCGTGGATGTGTTGAAAACCGGGATGCTGGCGAACAGACATGTCGTTGAATTGGTAGCTGATCTCATTGAACACTATGCTGTAGAGCGGGTTGTCGTTGATCCTGTGATGATATCCAAAGGCGGTAGCCGCCTTTTGAATGATGGGGCGGAAGAACCCTTAAAATCGCGGCTCTTAAAGCTTGCTGAAGTCGTCACCCCCAACCTTCCGGAAGCCTCCAATCTGTCGGGAATTAAAGTCACCAATCTGGCTCAAATGCGAGAAGCCGCCTTAATAATCAGCGCATTGGGGCCGCATTGGGTTGTCGTTAAAGGCGGGCATATGCAGAATTCTCCTGTTAACCTGGGGTTCGACGGCCGTGATTATTATGAGTTTCCCTATGAGCGAATAAAGACCCACAATACCCATGGTACGGGCTGTACTTATGCAAGCGCTTTAGCCACTTTCAGAGGCTTTAATTATGAGGTGCCTGAGGCTGTTGAATTGGCCGGAGAAGTTGTGCATTATGCTATCCGACACAGTCTTGATATAGGAAACGGCAATGGACCTTTAGATCATTCCGTTATCAGCCACAGATTCAACGTAAGTCATCAGTGAACCCCGTAACATCACCACCGTGCCCTGTGCCGGAGGAATGATGATTCTCAGCTGCAGCGGGGCATAAACAATACGCTC
>JAGYMJ010000581.1 GCA_018400625.1 Planctomycetota bacterium | reverse complement strand
CGTAGCACAGAATCTTTATTCCACCGGCACAGGGCACGGTGGGGATGCCACGTGGTTCACTGAGGACTTACAGAAATTCAAACGTTTTCTTTACCTGATTATATTGAATATTTTGAATAAATTTTTTTAATAATATTGTTGGTTTTATGCATTAACTCATTGTACGAAGCGGAATTGTTTATGAAATAATCGGCCTTTTTTTCCTTTTGCCCGAGGGGCAGCTGCATTGATTCTCTCCGCAGAAGTTCATTGCGATCCCATCCACGCTTTTCCGCCGCACACTTCTGCCGAATTATTAATGGTCTATGCACAAAAACAAGGTCTGTACAAAATTTCACATCCAATTGGGTCTCCACTAAGAGAGCTGCGTCCAAAACAACAGGGTAATCCGTCTCGGCCAGAAGCCTTTCGATCTCCCTTATAACAGGAGGATGCATTATCGCATGAAGATCTTTAAGGCGCTGCTTCTCCGAAAAAGCAATATCTGCAAGGGCTTTTTTATCAACAGAACCATTAATAGAGAAGACCTTCCCTCCGAATTCCTGCTGGATTTGAGCTTTTACTTCCGGTGTCTCGTGTAAAGAAAACACTATCCGGTCGGCATCAATCTTCACAAAACCCCGTTTTTCGAAAATATCGGCAACTGTGGTCTTTCCACTGCATATCCCCCCCATCAGTCCTACGACCGGTTGGTTTCTTTTTTCGTGTATCCCGGCTGCCATTATTTCGCTTGTTCCCAATTTTTGCCGGTAACCAGATCGACTTTAAGCGGCACACTCAACTTCATAGCTTCCCTCATTTGATCGTTGACAAACGTTTTGACATCAGCCATTTCATCATCAGGAACTTCGAAAAGCAGTTCATCGTGAATTTGAATAAGCATATTGCTTTGTTGACTTATCTCTCCAAGTTTTCTATGAATGTTAATCATAGCAATCTTAATCAGATCAGCGGCCGATCCCTGGATAACGGTATTAACAGCTACTCTTTCTGCTGCGTTTCTTACAACCCCCTCGGACCCGAGCCCTGTAATTGGGCGCATTCGCCCCCCCAATGTTTTGACATACCCGTTATTACATGCTCCAGCTACCGTATGATTGATAAACTTTCGTATATTCGGATATCTGTCAAAATACTCGTCAATAAATGTCTGCGCTTCCTCTGTAGAGATTTTAAGACTTCGGCTGAGCCCATAGGCCGTTTGCCCATAGACGATACCAAAATTTACGGCTTTCGCGCGGCCCCGCATTTGTTCATTGACTTCGGTTTCATCGATGCCATATACCTGAGCGGCCACGAAACGGTGAATATCCCTGTCCGCTCTGAAAGCATCCTGCAAGGTTTTATCACCGGAACAATGAGCGAGCACCCGCAATTCAACCTGCGAGTAATCCGCGCTCAAAAAAGACATCCAAGGTTCAGAGGGCACAAAAGCCCGCCTTATACGCCTTCCCAAAGAAGTACGGATGGGAATATTTTGCAGATTAGGGTCACTGCTCGAAAGCCGCCCGGTAGCCGTGCCGGTTTGGTTAAATGACGTGTGCAATCTACCCGTGCGGGAATTAACTATTTCAACCAAAGCATCTGCATAAGTGCTCTTGAGTTTGCTTAGCCGGCGCCAGCGAAGCAGATCGTCGGCGATTTCATGTTCTGCAGCAAGTTCCGTTAAAACCTTTTGGTCCGTAGAATACCCTGTATTTCGCTTTTTCCCTTTAGGTACAGGAAGTTTAAGACGCTGGAAGAGCACCTCGCTCAATTGTTGAGGCGAGTTTATATTGAATTCCGTCCCCGCCATATAGTATATCTTTTTTTGAAGATCTTGTAAAGCGAGATCAAATTCACGCCCTAATTCTTCCAGATAATTACGGTTAATTTTAATCCCCAACCATTCCATATCGGCTAAAACATGTATGAGAGGCAGTTCTATTTTTTTAAGGACTTCCAGCAATCCCCTGCCTTTTAATTCAGGGTACAACAGTTCATATAAGCGATACGCCAGGTCAGCATCTTCACAAGCATAGCGAGTAACCTTTTCTACCGACACCTTATCCATCCGCAACTTATTTTTTTCCCCCTCCACCAATTCTTCTATCTCAACCGGACGATAATTTAAGCAGCGCAGTGACAAAGCTTCGAGCGAATGGCTGCGTTCAGACGGGTTCAGCAGGTGCGAAGCAACCATTGTATCGCAAACCACACCTTTCATGTTCAAGCCGTATGACTTGAGCACCATAATGTCATATTTTAAATTCTGTCCGACCTTCCCTACCCGCGGATTATCGAGAATATCTTTCAGTAGATTAAGGCTTTCCTGGAGAGGGCACACCTCCTCACCTTCGGGCCCCTTCATCGCTGCATAAACCCCCTGATGAGCTCTCCAGCTGAGCGCAACCCCAACCAATTCCGCCTCATGCGGATCCAGGCTGGTCGTTTCCAAATCTATGGCAAATACTTTTTTATCTTTTATTTTTTCAAGCACACTCCGCAGGCCATCCAAAGTGCGTATTACCTGATAAGAATTTTCAACTGAATCAATATTCTCGGGCTCCACCCCAAGTGAATCCGTTTCCGCGTCCGAATTATCGAAGAGCATCCCTTGATGAGATTTTTTGTTCCGCCTTTGAGTTTTCGCCCCATCGGCAAGTGAACGAAACCCCAAGGCTTGAAAAAAACGTAACGCGGTTTCGGGGGGGGCATCGCTTAATCTGCACGATTCATAATCAATTTCTAAAGGTAAATCCGTCTCAACCGTTACCAGCCGCCGGCTGAGTCTTACCAGATCGTGATTTTTTTGCAATTTTGTTTTTATAGAGTCACTGCTTACCTTATCGATATTCTCATACAGATTATCCACGCTGCGGAATTGTTTCAAGAGTTTAAGCGCCGTCTTAGGACCGATGCCGGGAACGCCCGGAATATTGTCACTGCTGTCACCGGCGAGCGACATCATCTCAACAACCTGCCAGGGCTCAATTCCATGTTTTTTTCTCAAACCATCGACATCAAGCACGATCTCTTTATTTTTATGAATATGTAAAACACTAATTTTCTCATCAATCACCTGTTCGACATCCTTATCGGTAGTAACAAGCACGGCGTCAAGACCTTCCTTGCTCGCTTGCTTAGCGGCTGAAGCCATGACATCGTCGGCTTCATAATTATCGGCGGTAAGGAGTGGGATTTCATATTTTTCAAGCATTTCATAGGCTAAAGGTATCTGCCGCACTAAAGCTTCCGGCATGGGTTTACGGGTAGCTTTATAGTCCTCGTAAATTTCATGGCGAAAAACTTTACCCGGCAAATCGGTAGCCACTGCAAGGTAGTCGGGATTATAGTCTTTGATAAGCTTTTGAAGCATTCTTGCAAAACCATAGACGGCATTCACCGGTTCCCCGGCGGGATCGGTCAATCCGCGAATTGCAAAGAAAGCCTGATAAAGGTATGAATGGGCGTCAACGAGGAAAAATTTATCTGACATATCGGCTAAAAGGATTCATAGTGGCGGTACGTGAAAGTTTCGCAAACAAACTTGAAAAAAGATCATTAACCTGGGCGCAACGAAGAGAGAGAGAGAATGGCTCACAAAAATAAACCATACAGTTTAAGTTAAAGATCATTAATAAATACGGATTCCCCCCTTGAGATATAAAATTCTCCCCGGGGCCGGAAACCGGGCGTGAGCTATTTCACACTTTGTCCGGTTGTACCCAAATTAAGTCTTCCGTATTTAACCCCCTTCAGAGAAATAAGTTTTTCACCCAATTCTCTGACTTCATTTCCGTACCCTTTTATCACGATGAGTTCAAGGCAATTTTGATGATCTATATGAACATGCATTGTAGAAATCACCTTCACATAACTCTCATGCTGCAACTCGGTCAGACGGCGATGTACGCCCATCGTATGGTGATCATAGACAATTGAGACCACCCCGAATATATCCTTGCCGGGGGTTTCCCATTCCTGTTCGACCAACTTTTCCCTGAATAAATCTCTAATGGCTTCCGATCTATTAGCATACCCCATTCCCCCAATCAATTGATCGAATTGTTGGAGAAGATCAGAATCAACGGATACTCCAAATCTCACCAGTTCGGACATAAGCCAAGCCTCCGGACGAAAACGCGGTTCACTGGATACTGCCCCTTTTTGTAAGACCGATCACGACAAACGCCGTCATTTTTGATGAACACAACCGAAAGCTTTTTGACTTTATCTATTTCAGATGAGAAGATTTAATCCTCTTTTTCAACCTCAGCCTGTTCATCCATCGCCTTTAGTGGATCACGTTTAACAATTTTTTTCAAGGAGAAATGCTTAGGTAATCCCTTATCCCCTTTTTGCAAAGAACGCATCCGATCTATAAATCCGCAGTTGGAATCGTGCCATCCACGCAAAATTTTCTTACCCCAGTACCTGAGCATCGCTGTAGAAAAGCGGAAGTTGAAAAGGGATCTGAGTGCGCTTCTCGCGGAATAGAATTGCCTGTTTGCACGTATCATCCCCAATTGCAGTTCAAAGGGCGTCATCTGTTTCGGTTCAAAAACCACATGATGGCCGTCATAAAGGCTCCAGTCATAACTGATAATACGTCCGGCTTCATCCATTTCTTTGAAAAGCTTCGTACCGGGCACGGGTGTAAGGACTAAGAACTGCACCGTATCGATATTATTATCAACGGCAAATCCACAAGTGCGCTCAAAGGTATCAAGTCCTTCATTATCGTCTCCAAACATAAACATGCCGTGAATAGGGATATTATAGCGGTGGAACCCGGCAATTGAGGCTTTAACATCAGCAACTGTCTGGCGTTTATTATAATCATCAAGAACGGCCTGATCGATGGATTCGTAGCCGACATAGACTCGGGAACAATTTGTGCGTCGCATCAATTCCATAAGCTCATGGTCTTGCCAGGCGTCGGCGCGAACTTGTGCCGACCATTGTTTCGGGACATAGCCTTTGGTCAGCATTTTATCCATAAGTTCTTTAGCGCGTCGGGGGACAGCGGTAAAGTTATCGTCACAAAAGAACACCTTCTTTCCTTTCCACAGCTTTGCCTCTTCCAGCATCCTGTCCACACTTGCCATTCTGTATTTTAACCCGAACATCTCCGACACGGAGCAGAAAGTGCATCGGTGGGGGCACCCCCGGGTTGTAAGCGCCGGTATAATGCGCATGTCCTCATGATTTTCAATCAGAGTCAGATCGGGGATCGGGAGTTCGTCAAGCCCCTGGCATAAAGGTTTTTTTCCCGTATGAAAAACTCCACCATTATGGCGATACACGAGGTTAGGAACGACTGAAAGGTCTCCCCCGTTTTCCAGCACATCGATAAGAACGGGTAAAGCTTCTTCCGCTTCTCCCCGAACGACATAATCACCGTAGTTTATGGCTTCATCAGGCAAAAAAGTGACATGGGAACCGCCGAACATGACGGGTATGCCCCGCAGCTTCAGCAACTTAGCCATTGCGTAACCTCGAGGTGCAGTTGACGTTGTCATAGAAATACCAACCACATCCGATTTGAAGATATCCCAAGCTTGATGGGGTGTAATATCGCTTAACGATTCATTGTATACTCTGACCTCATGCCCCTTGTTTTTAAGGATTGTCCCCAATAAAGGGAGCCCGAGACGGGGGATTACCACCCCGCTATATACATGGTAGTCCGGTGAGCGAGGTTCTATGAGCGCAATTTTCATTCTATTCCCTTGATTTATAAGTAGAAGTTATGCATATTGAAAAAAATTCATTGAAGGGGTGCGAAAAGACATTATTACCCGGATCAGCCGGCCATACGGCTAAGGTCAGGCTTGCAAATTTCCTTGTTGCATCATTGCAAATTGCCCCTGCCCCGTAGTTCGCCGAAAAGCTTATTACAATACTAAAGTGGTAGCGGGGGGGGGATTTGAACCCCCGGCCTAAGGCTTATGAATCCTCCGCTCTGCCCCTGAGCTACCCCGCCATACTATAGCATTTATTTTTTTATTTATGAAAGATGAACCAACCCATTTTTTTGGAGCGGGCGAGGGGATTCGAACCCCCGACGTCCAGCTTGGGAAGCTGACATTCTGCCACTGAATTAC
>JAGYMJ010000580.1 GCA_018400625.1 Planctomycetota bacterium | reverse complement strand
CCGACACAGGGCACGGTGGTGATGAGGCAACGGGGTTCACTGAATATTTACTAAGCCTGTTGCATAATTCACGATTTCCATCTGAAATTATTGTTTCCGCAAAATGAAAGACAAAGAACAACATGTCGGTGAACTGAAAAAAACGGTATTGCGAGACAACCTCGAGTCCATTGCTATTGCCGTGCTGCTGGTCTTATTTATGCGTCAGGTCGTGGTGGAGGCGTTCAAGATTCCCACCGGCAGCATGGCCCCCGGGCTGGTCGGTATCCACAGAGAAATAAGATGCCCTGACTGCGGAGACACATTCAGGGTGGGCCATGATAAGGTAGGGACGCGCGGAGAAATAATATGTCCTAACTGCGGCAAAAAATGGCCGGGCGGCAGTGACACTTTTGTCCGTGATTTTGATGACGAAACAATAGTTTTTCAAACGCCGGCGTGGCTGTGGAACAGGGGGCATACGGCTCTGAGCCGCAAAAATGTAAGCGGATTAGATGCAGCCAATCGTATCGATCGCTGGGGCAGTAGAATTTTTGTCAATAAGTTTATTTATAAACTGCGTCCCCCCCGACGCTGGGAGCTAACCGTTTTTGATTACCCCTACGGGGACAAAAATTACATTAAACGCCTTGTCGGTCTGCCCGGAGAGACCGTATCCATTCGCGAGGGCAACGTGTATATCGACGGCGAAATTGCACGTAAACCGTCCGCTATTCAACAAGAGGTGTGGATACCGGTATTGGATACCCGCTGGGTGGGCGAAAACGGGATCGGTAAGTGGTGGCAATGTGTTGATGGAAAGAGAAACTGGACTGTCGATAACGAGAGTGGATATCTGCAACTGGATGCAACGGATTCGGGTTCGCCGGTTTTTGCAAAATATGCAAGACCGATTAGGGATTTCTACGCGTATAACGGGATCCATAATATAGATGGTCGCTCCGGAAGGAACAAGGTGAACGATATAAAGATAGAGGTTGATGCCGTAGCCTTGGAGACAGCCGATGAGGCTTCAATTGATTTTAGGATTGCAGGCGGGGATCATTATTTTCATGTTGAAATCCCTGTGGGGTCCGCACGCAGCGCGGCCGAAGCGGCTTTGTATAAAGATGGTGAAAAAATAAAAACTTCTTTAGTCCCTGAAATAGAAGAGGGCGAAGAGGTCAGTGTCGCCATCGAAAGATACGACCGAACATTGGTTGTTCGACTTGACGGAAAAGAGAAAATACGTTATCTTTATGGCCCCGCCCGAACCAAGGAACGTTACGAACAATTTGTAGGTATTGGTGCGAAAGGATTGAAAGCAAAAATTAAGGGGGTTCGATTGTTCCGGGACATATATTACCTGCCCGGCACGAATGATATTTCAGGAACGGAATATTTTTTAGACGATGACAGTTATTTCATGCTGGGGGATAACAGCCCTTACAGCAGTGACAGCCGCGAGTGGGAAAACCATAGGGTGCCGCATGATAAACTGATAGGCAGAGCATTCGCGATTTTTTGGCCCATCTCGGATTTAAGACTGATTCCCTCCGGCAAGAAGGAAAAACATGATTAGTATATGGTAAATACCATCTTCACATTAAACGGTGGAGATGATTTATTGCAACCAGGCAATGGGATGTTGAAATAAAACGTTAAGAAGGCAAGGAAAAAATGAGTAAGCAAAAGAGAAATAGTGAATATGGACTTAAAAATGTACGTAATATCGGCATCATGGCCCACATCGATGCAGGAAAAACCACGGTGGCGGAGCGGATGTTGTACTATACCGGCCGCACCCATAAGATGGGTACGGTGGATGACGGGAACACGACGATGGACTGGATGGATCAGGAGAAAGAGCGGGGCATCACCATTGTGAGCGCTGCGACGACGACTCACTGGAGAGATCACAGAATAAACCTCATCGATACTCCGGGGCACGTTGACTTTACCGTTGAGGTAGAGCGTTCTTTGAGAGTCCTTGATGGGGTTGTGGCCCTTTTTTGCGGCGTTGGCGGTGTTGAACCCCAATCGGAGATTGTGTGGCGTCAGGCGGAAAAATACGGCGTGCCGGCGATTTCATTCGTCAACAAAATGGACAGAAGCGGCGCCAATTTCGACCGGGTAACCGAAGAGATAGAATCCCGCCTCGAAGCAAAACCAGTGCCTGTGGTCATTCCGATGTTCGAAGAGGAAGAATTTCTGGGGATAATCGACCTTGTCGAATCCAAGGCCGTCTTTTACAGTGATAAGGATTTTGGGGCCACTTATCGTGAAGAGGAAATCCCTGAAAAATACATGCAGGATTATAAGCGCTGGCGGGAACATCTGCTGCAAACCGTGAGTGAATGGGATGAAGACCTGTTTGAAAAGTATTGTATGGATGAACCCCTCAACCCCATGGAGATACGCAAGGCGCTCCGTGCTGCGACACTTTCAACCGAAGCCGTGCCCGTGCTCTGTGGCTCGGCTTTGAAAAATAAAGGCGTTCAAAGACTGATGGACGCGGTCGTGGATTATCTGCCTTCCCCGGCCGATCTTCCGCCCGTCATCGGTATCAGAGAAGAAAAAGGTGAAGATATTGAGGTGGAAAGAAAGCACACAAGCGATGATCCCCTGGCTGCTTTGGCTTTCAAGGTCGTCTCCGACCGCCATATGGGGAAAATGATTTATGTGCGTGTGTATTCGGGGAAAATGGAAGTGGGGACCTATATCTATAACTCCACAAAAGATATCCGCCAGAGGGTCGGGCGCCTGATGCTTATGCATGCCGACAGACGCGAAAACAGGGATGCTCTTGATTGCGGAGAGATTGGTGTGGTTGTTGGATTATCGGATACGACAACCGGTGATACTCTATGCACAGAAGAAGAGCCGCTGCACCTTGAGGCTATCGAGTTCCCGGCGCCCGTGCTGTCGATAAGCGTCAAACCGGAATCCGCGGCCGAGCGTGATAAGCTCTTTGATGCATTGAACAAGTTGGCTGACGAAGACCCCACCTTTACCGTCGGATACAACCAGGAAACCGGTGAGACCGTCATAAGCGGTATGGGAGAACTGCATCTGAATATCATCTGTGAACGTCTCAGGCGGGAATTCTCTGTTGATCCCGAAATCGGCGCGCCTAAAGTCGCCTACAGGGAGACGATTACCAAGCCGAGAGAAATCAAACACAAATATGTGAAACAGACCGGCGGGCGTGGCCAATATGCCCATGTCGAGTTAGAAATTGAACCGCTCGAACCGGGAGATGGTTTCGAGTTTACGGACTCTATCCGGGGCGGGAATATACCCAAAGACTACATACCTGCGGTAGAAAAAGGCATTGTCGAGGCGATGGCGGAAGGTATTTATGCCGATACGCCGGCGGTTGACCTGGCCGTTGAATTGGTGGACGGTTCCTATCACGAGGTCGATTCTTCGGAGAAAGCTTTTCACGCTTGCGCGAAAGAAGCCTTTAAGGCGGCATTCATGCAAGCCTCTCCACAACTCCTCGAGCCGGTCTGCCAGGTTAATGTGACAACTCCGGAAGAATACAGCGGCAGCGTAACCGGCAGTATCTGTTCAAGAAGGGGACGTATAACAAATATAGAACAGCGTGGAGGGCAGAATATACAGAATATCTCGGGCATGGTGCCCCTGGCGGAAATGTTTGGATATGCGACCGAACTGCGGGGTATTACCGGTGGACGGGGCAATTTTGACATGCGTTTCGAACATTATGAGCCCGTGCCCCATGAGATAGCGGAAGAAATTGTCCGGAAAAAACGCGAAGAAAAAGAAAGTCAAAAATAAACAGGTAATATGAGATATAAAGAAAAAGGACATGTGCATATGGATTTTTATCGCACATTGAATGCCACTATATCCTATATTGCGGAAAGATACGGAGAAGATTTCTTGAAAAAAACTTTCCGTATGATGGCGCATGACGTCTATCGTTCGATTAGGGAAGACTTGCGTAAGGGCGATCCGAAACAATTGATAGAACATTGGGCTTATTATTTTGATCGTGAAAATGGTGAATATGAAATTTGTCGTCAAGGGGATGAAATCAACTTCAAGGTGAACAAATGCCCCGCTATTCGCTATCTGCAAGAACAGCATATCAATATTTCTCCCCATTTTTGTTCCCAAACTGTTGAGGTCAATAAAGCGTTGGCGGAGGATACACCTTTTGAGATAATTACAAAAATCACCGGGCGGGGATCATGCCGTCAGGTTATAAGAAAGAGGCCTTGATATGATACCTTCCGACCATTTCGTCCGATACTATAATGAGGTGTTCAAAGCCGTTGACAGCCTCGGCAGAGATCATTTATATGCTTACTGGCGAAAGCTTGGTGAAAGCCAGATACAAAAAATCGGCGAAAAGTTTCGTAAGGGCGGACTTGAAGCGTGTTATGAATACTGGAAAGTTATTAAAGAAGAAGAAAACTGCGACGCCCAATTGTCATTAACCGATGACTATTTTGAATTGGATATGAAAAGATGCCCGAGTTTATCAAAAGTTCTGGACAACGATGCCTCGCCTTTTCCCCTTTATTGTGACCACTGTATGGGCTGGATAAGACCGGTGATGGAATACGCGGGTTTACATCTGGTCTTCGACATTAACTCCCGTATTGAACCGCGTTGCAGAATAAGAATATATAAAGACAGGTTCAAAGCGGAATTGTTTCAGGCTGAATAATGGCTGAGCGAAGTCAATATCTACCGAAGAAAGCTCTCGTTGCCATGTCGGGCGGAGTCGATTCATCCGTGACGGCGGCATTGCTTGTCGAACAGGGGGTCGAAACAACAGGGGTTACTTTTCGGCTGCCTCACTACACGGACGATTCATCTGCAGAGGGCCTCTGCTGCGGTGTCTCCGGGATTAAAGATGCCCGTCGGGTGTGTCAGCGTCTTGGTATTAAGCACTACGTATTGGATTATCGTGATAAGTTTGAGAACACGGTAATGAAAAATTTTTATGAAGAATACGCCCGGGGCCGCACACCTAATCCATGTGTAAGATGTAATGACTGGCTGAAATTCGGTTCATTGATGCAGACCGCTCGGAACATGGATATCCCGACGGTCGTGACCGGTCACTATGTTCGCAGCAGATACAATGACGAAACGTTACGCTATGAACTCATCAAGGGATCAGATAATGAAGACCAGTCTTACTTTCTTTTCACTTTATCGCAAGATCAGCTTTCGCATGCCTGTTTTCCCCTGGGCGCTCTTTCAAAAGAAGAAGTGAGAAAAAAAGCTCTTCAGGCAGGACTTGCAGTCCACGATAAATCCAAAAGTCAGGACCTTTGCTTTCTTCCCAACGGACGATACGGGGATTTATTCAAAGACCGGCGACCGGAGTTGCTTAAGCCCGGAGATATAGTGCATGTATCCGGTAAAAAGATCGGACGACATAATGGAGTTGCACTTTACACTATCGGACAGCGTAAAGGTTTGGGTATAGCCTGGCATGAACCGCTCTATGTGGTGGATATACATCCGGCAAAACGCGAATTAATTGTTGGCGGGGAAGAAGATGTTCAACGTAAAGAGATACGGGTTGAGAACCTCAATTGGATAGCTATACCACCACCAAAGGCGGGGGAGGGGCTGCAAGCGGAAGTGAAAATCAGATTCCGGCATGAAGGCGCCGGGGCTACCGTAACCGTTGATTCGGAAGATAAAGCTGTTGTTGTGTTTGATGTCCCGCAAAAGGCACCAACCCCCGGCCAGGCAGCGGTTTTTTACAGGGAGGATTTTGTGCTTGGCGGTGGTTTCATACAGAGCTGATGACAGGTCGCGCAATGTTGGGGTTTGCGAAATAATACGTTAAAGGGTAAAATATAATAAACTATTAAGTGAGCCGATTACGATTTGTCGATCAGAGGCTCTATCGGACGTTGGTAAGTCCTCAGTGACCCCCGTAACATCACCACCGTGCCCTGTGCCGG
>JAGYMJ010000579.1 GCA_018400625.1 Planctomycetota bacterium | reverse complement strand
TGGCCTGTCGGCGCTGGGGGCATGGCTCCTGCCCGGTATGCTTGATGAGCTGGAGTCAAATGCGGGATAAGGATGTTTAATCAAGCAGGCCCGAAAAATTCTGCATTGGCAGCCAATACCTCATCCGCCTGCCCCTGTGTTAAACCCGCCCCTTTAAGGATGTTTATCGCCATTTCCTCTCCTGGATAATCCCCGGGGGCGTGACCGTCGGAACCGAACGATAACCGGGTTCCGTGATGTAATGCCCGTTTAGCAACGTGTCCGTTGGTCAGGCTATGCCCTTTTCTGCCTGATATTTCAAGACGCACCCCATTCTTAGCCGCCAATTGAACGTCGGTTTGCGATATTAATCCCGGATGCGCCAGCACATCCGCTCCGCTCCCGATCGCCGCTGAATTGGTACCCGGCGCTACAGGTTCGACCACTGTTTCACCATGCACGAGAACTAATGCAGCACCCAAATCACGGGCATCTTCAACAAGCTTCGGTATCCTTGACGGTGGGACATGCGTCAGTTCGCAACCGGGTAAAATCTTGAGCCCGGCAAAATTTTCCGCGGCCGTTTCACAAAATCTTTTAACCCGGTTGAGCAGCTCCTCCAGATTCGAACTGTCGCAGTGATCGGTTATGACCAATCCCTTGTAGCCGACCATAGAACATCTCCTGGAGAGTTCGGCCAATCCTAACACCCCGTCGCTGTGATAACTGTGAGTATGCAGATCATACATTGTCATTCTCTCGATCTTTATGTTTGATTATGAAAGGGCATCATTATTCAGTTCTTCACCAGCATGTCCAGCCACCGTCTATAGCAAGAACCTGGCCGGTGATGAACGAGGCTTCTTCGGAAGCAAAGAAAACAACGGCTCCCGCTGTTTCTTCCCTGCCGCCGACTCTGCCCATCGGGACCTTATCCTCCAGACGTTTGATGAAAGCTTGCATGCCGGGATCCTTTTTATATGCCGGTTTGTTGACATTGGGAAAAGGGCCCGGGCATATCCCGTTGACCCTTATGTTCTCCGGCGCCCAATGAACGGCAAGATACCTTACCATTTGATCTATCCCCGCCTTCCCCACTCCGTAGTCAATAGGATTGGGTTTCATCGGTGGTTCATAGATGCGCGGATCGGGCGCTACCCGTCCATACATGGAAGAATACAGGATGATACTGCCCCCACCTTCCATATACCCGGCCGATTCTCGTGCAAGCGTGAAAAAACCTGCAATGTTGACGTTCAGCGTCTTTCCAAAGTCTTCCGGTTCAAATTCCTCAACGGTTTTTGGGGTGGCTGCTGCTGCAAGATTAACCATGATATCAATCCCTCCAAATTGGCCGGCGACTTCTCCAACAGTATCGACGATGGATGCCTCATCAGCCACATCCATCTTATACCATGAAGTTTGGGGTTCCGGAATTTCAGACGAAACCTTTTCCCTACCTTGCCGGGCGGCTTCTTCATTACAGTCGGCTATAACGACATTAGCGCCCTGTTCCGCCAATTTCATGGACACCGGCAATCCTAAATGACCAGCCCCGCCACAAACCAATGCTGTCTTATCTGTTAAATCGAACATCATCTGTTGTTACCTCGTAAGAATCTTTTTTTCATTTTGTTACATCTTGTCTTGCTCCCAATGGAACGGAAGCAATATTTGCTCGGAAAGTTCCGGCACAACCAGATTGATTTTTTGGAACAACTCATCCTCAAGCGCGCCTTTATTAACGGTCGCCGCGTTTTCCTTCAGTTGTTCAACGGTGTCGGCCCCCATAACGAGGGAGGTGGCGCCCGGCAGCGCTAAAGCGTATCTTATCGCCAGTTCGGCAAGCCCGATACCGTAGTCCGCCGCCAATTCACGCACTTTTTTAAGAACCGGAATGACAGCGGAAAGGTTCTCGGGAACCCTTTCCTCCCCCATGACGACCAGCCCCTGCAGGAAAACGCTTCGGATAAATACCGCCACGTTTTCTTTACCGGCCCTCGCACAGGCTCCGGACCGGTGGAACCGTTGGTCGAGTAAACTCGCCGGTATCTGGAACGCTTCCGCCTTAGGTTGGCGGTCCAAGCCTTCTGACATGATATTCGGGCTGTAAACCGATATCCCGGCCATTCTTATCAGCCCTTTTTCTTTCAATTGAATTAATTCTTCAAAATGCCGGGCGTCTTGTTCTTTATGCAGAAGACAGACATCAATGTAGTCCAACCCCAATTTTTTTATCGACTGTATAACGGAATCTTCAATAAAGTTTCCTGCTTCATTTGAAGAAACCCCCTCCGGGACGGCGGGAATTTTATCCGATATAAAAACATCTTCAGTCTTTACATTGAGCTCAGAAAACGCTTTACCGACGACTTCCTCGCTCACTCCGTAATTCGGGGCCGTATCAAAAGCATTTATGCCCGACTCCAGAGCGAACTCGATCATGTCCCGGGAAGTTTCATAAGGAACTTTCCCCCTGTCATTCGCAATACCATAATCAAGGCCCAGTTGTACGGTTCCCAACATGAGTTTTGAGCACTTTGAACCGTCAAAATCTATGTAATCCATGTTTTTCAAACTCCCTACCAAATAGTATAGCCACCGTCAACAACAAGGTTATGTCCGGTGACGTACGCTGATGCCTCGGACGCCAGATAGACCACGGCGCCCTTTATATCATCCTCATAAGCCATCCTTCCCAACGGCACTCTCCGGTTGTAATTCTCAAGAAATTTCTCGGAGTGTGTTCCCTCTTTACCGTGAAAACCGCCGGGGCTTATGCAATTGACTCTGATGTTAGCAGGCGCGTAAGTGGCGGCGAGGAACCGGGTGAAGTTGATCATCCCGGCCTTGTGGAAGGCATAAATCCCCGTCTTGGATGGCGCCAAGCCGGTGCCCTCATACATAGGGGGATATTGAGCAACCATGCCGTACATGGAAGAGATGTTGACGATGTTTCCCGCATTTCTGTCCTCCATCTCTTCGGCAAAAACTCTCGTGCAGGTATAGAGCCCGACCGCGTTGATTCTCATAGCTTTGGCCCACATCTCGGTATCCGACATGTCGTCTCCGCCCGGCCGGGCCACCGCGTTATTGATAAGAATATCCGTGCCGCCGTGCTCCTTTTTTATCGTCTCCCTGAGTTGTATCAACGAATTCTCATCGGCGATATCCACGCGTCCAGCCACGGCATCCAGCCCTGCCGACTTAAACTCTTGAGCTTTTTCTCTGCAATTATCCAGATTTCGCGAAGCGATGACGACTTTGGCGCCCGCTTCAGCGAGCCCTTCCGCAATGCACGCACCATATTTACCCGCCCCGCCGGTTACAACCGCCACTTTGTTTTCCAAACTGAAAAGTTTCATGACATTCATACCTTTATCTCCTCCAATTTAACGGCTCTTCCACCTTCTTTCAGGGAGATATGTCCACCTATGATGACTTTGGCCATCTCCACGGTTTCCCGCCAGTCAAAGGGCGCTTCTCCGCTGTCAAGCATGCCGATGAAATGCTCAAGCATTGACTTGAACTGGAAGAAAGCGTCCGGATCGCTTACGGGTACCGCCTCTTTCTCACCGAAGAAAATGGTTCCCCCCTGTTTGATATCCTTAAAAGTCTCCACCACGGCACTGCGTCCGTCCGGGTATTTAATCACAACTATTTCTCTTCCTTCCGACCCGACATTTTGGACGGATTCGATCCCGCCCCGCATAATTGCATAGACCCCTTCCACCTTATGGATGGCGTAAGTCCTCCATAGTTTGGGCGTAACGGCTACAGCATTAAGGATCTCTCCGCAGTCGTCATATTCTTTGAGGTCCTGGATGCTCTGGGCGTATCTTTGGCTCGAACAGGACATTATAGGCTTACCGGCCTCGTAGTATTTCACAAATTCTTTAAGATCAGGATGGTTATCCGTGAGTGGTTTATCGATCAATATCGGCACATCGGCCTCAATAAAAGGCCGGGCCATTTTAAGATGATTTTCACCGTCGTCACGAGCCAGAAGGACGGCATCCACCTGCCCGATCATATCCTCCAGGTTATCGACGATGTTGTCAATAAGAGCAGCTTGAGCGACCTTTTCAGAAACCGTGCGTTCCTGTGTCCAGATATGAGTCACCCTGCCGTCAGGAATGCACATGGTGTCCGGATCCTGTTTGTTGAGATACTCCGGAATGACTTCAAAAGGGCATTTATCCATCTCCGTCCTGTCGAACCCGTTGAATATAGCCGACCATGAATACGGATGTCCGTTACCGGGACTCAGTCCCACGACCCCGAGATTATACATTTGAGAATTCCTCCTGAATAAGAGTTATAAAGCGATATCTACAAAAAAACAAAGTCATTTCATTACCACAGATTGTAAGCTAAAAAAAAGCATAAAAGCAAACATTAAGGTGCACATATTCAGAAAACAGGACCCGTTTTGGTCGTGATAAAAAAAATTTACGGAATTGGCCGGGATATTCAGTGAAACACGTTCCCGCCGGGCTTGTCCCGGTGGAACGGTATTTCTGCACGACAAATGGATCCGCCCCCCCCCGGCCTCGCCCGCCGCGTTCCTGCCCAGGGAGGAAATAAAGTTAAATTCATAAGCTTTTATTCAGGATGAAATATTTATCTTTTAATGGTTTATCACGATCCCTGGGCAGAAACGCGGC
>JAGYMJ010000578.1 GCA_018400625.1 Planctomycetota bacterium | reverse complement strand
ACACCTGATTTTTCATGTATAACTGTAAAATTCACGTGGTTCACTGAATATCTACGATGGTCCTTGCGTGGAATCAGCGCAAGTGTCCGTATTGTGGCAGGTTGTGTCCGGATTGTGACAGAGTGCGTCCGGTGAGAATCCTGGGGAATGGTCGGGGCGCCGGGATTCGAACCCGGGACCTCGTGCTCCCAAAGCACGCGCGCTAGCCAGGCTGCGCTACGCCCCGAAGATGTGAAAAATGGCTCTGCTTCCGTTGCAACGAATCAAACATTGCACGGGAATGTGCGTCTGAAGGTGAGTACTCAGTGAACCACCTTGATTAGCGGTTCCTGCCGCCGGGCTTGTCCCGGTGGAGGAGTATTTATTTTATGCACTACAATAACTTTGACAAGCCCGGCGGTAATGTGTTTCACTGAATATTTACTTTGCGATTACAGACAATGATAAATTGTATCCGAATAGTCATTGCATATCAAATGACGCCCTTCTCTAAAAATGCCCGCGCCCATTTCGCCTGCTCATATCCGATGTCCATGCTGCTGTTCTCGATGATCGGCGCCAGGCGGTCGGCGCCGTGTTCTTCAAAGAGCTCACTCAGGTGCTGGAGTTCTTCCGGTGTCAGGAGCCGTTCCGGCGGGATGTCACGTCCGGCCATGATGAGCCGCTCAAAATGGGAAGCGATCGTGCCGTAGGAGAGGCCGCGCTGAGCGGCGATGGTTTCGCAGTCCATCCCCGACTGGAAAAGCTTCCAGGTGATGTCGTATGTTGAATCCGGTGGAGCGGAAGTTTTTTTTATTTTTTTCCGCCCTGTCGGGCGGTTGCGCCCCAGCTCGGGCGGGGTAATGTCCGGGTTTTCATTGAGATGCTCCTGGATGGCGTCCATGAATGCTTCACCATAACGTTTGAGCTTCACATCCCCGACGCCGGTGATTTTGAGCATCTTCTCATCGGTTGTCGGGAAATACGCCGCCATTTCCCGCAGCGCCCGATTATGGAACACGGTATAGGGTGGCATGCCGGCATCGTCGGCCAGTTGCGTGCGCAGTTGCCGGAGTTTGTCGAACAGGATCATGTCGCTGGGGATATCCGCCTCAGCGACGATCAAATCACTGTCTTCTTCCCCGGTCGGCTCGTCATCACGCTGCATAATTTTGAAGTCTTTCTCGCCCAGCAGCACCTTCTTGCCCGATTTTGTGAGTTTCAACGTCGGATAGCGGTCATTGGTGCGGCGCAGGCATTGCTGGCCGATGAGCTCATCGACGAGCCGACGCCAGTATTTTTTGGGGCGGTCCGCCCCCGCGCCGTAGGTCTTGACCTGGTCCAGCCGGTTTTTTCGCACCTCTTTGGTGTTGGCTCCGGTGACGATATCGATGATTTTGGTGACACCATACCGCTGGCCGGTGCGCACCACCGCCGAAAGCAGTATCTGCGCTTCTTTGTTGGCCTCGACGGCCGTTGCCTCGCTGCAGCATATGTCACAGGAATTGCACGGTTCCGGCCCGTAGTCTTCCCCGAAATAACTGAGCAAGTGGCGGCGACGGCAGACATTGAGTGCGGCGAAATTCATCATCTGTCGGAGCTTTTCCAGCGACCGGCGCTGCAGGCCCTCGTCCTCCATCTGGTCGATAAAATAGCGTATTTTGAAGGCGTCGCCCTCACCGAACAGCAGCAGGCAATGGGCCGGCTCACCGTCCCGCCCCGCACGACCGGTCTCCTGGTAGTAACTTTCAAGGTCTTTCGGCAGGTCGCCGTGGATGACATAGCGCACATCGGGTTTGTCGATCCCCATGCCGAACGCCACGGTGGCCACAATGACATCGACTTTGTCTTTATTGAAGGCTTCCTGGTTTTGGGCGCGTGCAAGCTGGCCCAAACCTGCGTGATAAGGGAGGGCGTTGATGCCTTCCTGCTGGAGCAAATCAGCGGTGGAATCGACGTCCTTGCGGGTGGTCCGATAGACCACGCCCGATTGGCCGGGGCGGGCGCCGACGAAATCGAGGATCTGGTCATAGACATCCTTTTTGGGGACGACCTGATAGAAGAAATTGGGTCTGTCGAACGATGCGAGGATATTATGGGGTGAGCGGAGGTTGAGCCGGCGGGTGATGTCTTCACGCACCTGCGGCGTCGCGGTGGCCGTGAAGGCCGCCACGGGTGTCTGTGGGAATTCATCTTTCAGCTTTGACAGATAGAGGTAATCCGGCCGGAAGTCATGGCCCCAGTCCGAGATGCAATGCGCCTCATCGATGGCGAAAAACGATATATCCGCGCGCTGGAGTTCCTGACGGAACCGGTCCATGACGAGCCGTTCCGGGGAGATATAGAGCAGATCGAGATCCTTTTGCCGGAGATGCCGGAGCACATCGATGCGCTCCCCTTCCCCCATAGAACTGTTGAAGCAGGCGGCGCTGAGTCCGTTCGCGCGTGCGCCGTCCACCTGGTCCTTCATCAGCGAGATGAGCGGGCTGATCACCACACATGTTCCGTTAAGGAGCCTGGAGGGGAGCTGATAGCACAGCGATTTTCCGCCGCCGCTGGGCATGACGACCATAGCATCCTGAGCGTCGAGCAGTGCCCGCACGATCGATTTCTGGTGCTTGCGGAATTGCCGGTAGCCGAAAGTATGCTGCAGGGCGCTGTAAATCTCGTCTTCGGTGAGACCCTCAGGAGCGGGCGATGAATCGGCATCGGGTGCGGTGGCCGGGACTGTGGGAGGTGTTTGCGAAACGATGTTGGATGCCGTGGCGTCGGCGGGGCTGACTTTACTTCTCACGCCCCGGATGATGTGATCGGCGAAAGTTGCGGGCGCGTCAGCCAAGGCATTGGGCTCGATGACGGCGGCGATAACTTTCCAGCACGGCTGCTCGTCCTCTTCCCAGTGATCCGGGGTATAGGGCTCTGTCAGACTGATGGTGACGAGACAGTTCGGCGGTGGCTGATAGGAATTTTCGAGTTTTTCGATCAGGACGGGATCGGTGATACGGGCCTCCAGTTGAGCGCCGCCGGTCGTTTCAATCGCGCCGAACCACTTATGCCCGCCCTGAGCGCTGATGCCGATATTGCGGATCGAGAACCGGACGGTCTCAACCAGTTCCAAAGACGCTCTCTGCTCGCGCGGGCGTCGAAGTATATCGTTCAGGGGGATATAGGGGGTGTTGGTTCCGAGGATTGTTGCCGCATGGCTGCAATAAGGCCGGATATCTCCGAAGGACGCGGTTCCTTCACATGTCCATTCGCCCGGCAGGAGACACCGGTTTTCGCACTGGTGTTTTGCACCGAACAATTCAGTGGTGAGCGGGATCGCGAGAATATCGCCCAGAAACGGCTCGCGTCCGTCAACCAGGCGCATCCGCCGGGTCAAGCGCCCGTCGTTGAGCTGGGAGACCGGGCGCAGCCAACGGCCCGTTTCAGGCTCGACGCCGGCCACGCAATGGGCGCCGTGCTTTTGTGAGTTCGCCAGACAGATAATCCGTGTTAAAGGTGACATACCTCGATGCCCTCCATATGCTTTTGGATGAACTCGGCGAGCAGCTTGCGGTGGCAGTGGGTGGGGATACGCTCACTGCACATCAGGCAATCGCCGTCGTGCAGCCAATCGTCCAGACTCTCATCGATCTTGCGTTCTTGAGCGAGGGCCAGATATTGTTCGGAGTATTGGTCCCAGGATATGTCCTTACTTTTGAACCCTTTGAGGAGCTCGTTTGTGGGCGCGAGGTCCGGGCGGTGCACATAATCGATCCGGGCGATAGCATTGAGGAAATATTTGAGGTCGTCGCTTTTGGCGAACCCGGCGAGCTGTGAGGTGTTTTTCAGGCGCACATCGACGATCCTCTTCACGGAGTTTTTCTGGAGTTTGGTGAAAAACTGTTCCGCGTTTCTTTTTGTAAAACCGATGGTAAAGATTTTTTTAGTGGGATTGGGCATGGATAATTTTTTCCTTCTCTTCAGGGGTTAAAGTATAAGCAATTTCCTTTCCTTGTTTTTCATACGCGATACTTAAAAGATCGCACCGGGATTGGAACAATCCGCCGTCGATCGGCAGATTCAGAGACTCCAGCAGCCGTGTCTCGGCGTTTTCATGCGATTCGGATTCACCGGTTTCGCGGATATGTCGAATCACCATATCGCTGTGGTGGAGGCTGACCTGGCGGGCGACCAGAATCATTCTGTGGCATGTGATCGGGTCTTTTTCAGTGCACATGATGGCAAGCCTGTATTTATCGGCGCCGCGGCGCAAGCGTTCGAGCCCTCGCTGGAAGAGTTCGGTAGCAGCTACGCGGTCGAAACAGACCTGATCGTTACGGTAGCAGTCGAGGCTGCCGCGCTGCGCACCCAGTTCGTGCCCCAGAAAGACGTACGCGATATTTTTGGATCTGAGGGTATGCTGAAGTATCTCCCTGTTGAACTGATCGGTGTATTGGCTATAGGGCGAGGAGCGCACGTCGGCGATGGCCGAGATTCGGTGTTTTTTAAGCAACTCCAGGAAGCGATCGGAGTCGTGATTGGAATGTCCGATGGTCCAGATACTTTTAGTCATCGTTAAGGTATTCTTCCAGGATTTACCGTTTGCGTAATAAATGAGCGGGCATCATTTTAACTTTGCCTCACGGCGCGACATTTTACCGGCTTGTGCGGCATATTCTCTGAAAAGTTTCAAATATATTTTATAGTTTTCCAGCGAGACTCCGGGCGGTGTTTGGTGGTCACATGCCGGCAAGAAACCGCCTTCCGCGGCGGTCGGCAAGAGCCGTTCAAATTCCGCACGCATAGCCTCTTCGCCCCTGCACATAGTCATTTTATCGAAGTGGCCGATAAATCGCAAGTTCGGATGATCGAGGCGCAGTTGGGCGATGTCAACGCCCGATTGCCGTTCCAGCGGCAGAATGCCCTCGATACCGGCGGATTTGCACCACCAGGCGAGTTCCGAAATGTCGCCATCGGAGTCGATAAAGGGGATGATATTGTGGTGTTTAACGCGCGGGATAACCCTTTCATAATACGGCAATAAGAATTCATTGAACATATTCTTTGACAGCATTGGACCGAGGTTATAGCTGAGGTCTTCGGCGAAGG
>JAGYMJ010000577.1 GCA_018400625.1 Planctomycetota bacterium | reverse complement strand
GTGCAGAACGGGATATAACAGAACCTAAAAATAATATGGCGGACGATAAAGTTAACCCGCCGCAAGTTGAAAATGAAACTGGCCCGGAGGACGCCTTATCCCAGGGCAAAGGTGACATTCATAGCAAAAAGGATGGTACGGAACACAGCGAACAGAACACACCCAGCGATGGAGAAGCCCCCCCGGAAGAAGGCGCTGAAAAATATAAGGAAGCCGTCGAAAGCGCCTGGCAAGACGGGATCGTCGATGAGCAGGACCGAGAGGAACTGGACACCGTTCGCAAAGAACTGGACCTGCCAGAGAGTAAAGCCGCCGATCTGGAACAGGAAGCCCGAAACTCCATTAGCTCCGGCCGCCGGGAGCAAAACGCAACTGACATGTCAGTGGTCGATCTCGAATTCAACGATAACCGTTTTTATATGGAAAAAAAGGGGGGGGTGCTGTTTTTCAGGGTTGTCAATAAATGTGATCGCCGGGTTCGGCGCGCTAAAGTTGCTATTAGTAATCCCATGCTGGGCCGTGATGAAGTGGAATCCCGCAAGACATCCATAGCTCCCCACGATGAACGTATTTTTAAAATTCAGGTCGAACCAAACACTTCGGGGGAAGTCCTGTTAAGCTTGACTATCAGCTATGCTTATGAGGGTGAGAAGAGGGTTTACATTGCGGAACCAACCTTCAAAGTTTTGGATGAAAACCTTACGCCCAAAAACATAAAAAACTTTGTCTTCGACCAAGGGGTAAATATTGATTCTGGTGGTGGCGATATCGGTTACGGCAACAGTATCAGAGTGCGCAACCAGGTTAAGGAAGACATCCAGAAAGGCATTGTTAAAACCCCTAATGACCTTATAAAACAAAACTATCCGCCAAACTGGCAGAAGATAAAACTCCATCCGGATGAGGATTTTGACTGGCCGCCGGAACCGGTTCCCGACCTTGAGAAGGCTGGTGAAAAGTTAGACCGTGCCTGCCTGAACTCAGGGACTTTACGAACTCTTTTTATTAGTTCAGACACAATAAAAATGGGCCGAAAACGTCAGCCAAATGATATTCGGCTGCTCGTTTTACCTCGCAACAAGGAGAATAACTGTGCTTCGCAGGCTATTTCGCGAACCCACCTTACCCTGAAGCTCGATAAAGAAGGCCTGAAACTTATCAATAACGCTACTGAGGGGACCAGGGGGTCCACTCTGAACGGTGAGAAGATTGATAGCGATGCGCAGTTGTCACTAAAACAGCCTTCGGATATCAACGTTGCCGATGCGCTTTCTTTGAGGATTACCCCGTTTCTGAGCGCGAACGAAGAAGCCATGAGAGCCTCACGGTATAAAAAACTTGGGAAACCTGATTTCCTGTGGGGGCTTGCCAGAAGACATGGGCTGCGAGCGGTAAAGATTGAGCGGAAGGGGAATCTCGCCGAGAGGGAATGTTATATGATAATTTACCGCTGGGTGAACATCGGGATCGGTTTGTATAGTGACACTCTGAAGCCCGAAGTGGCTAATAAAAGCCAGTTTAGATTGTTGAGATTGGGTGATATGTTCTGGCTTGAGAACATCGGCGATTGCACTGAAGTCAACGATGTTACTGTAGATCGCGGTTATGCCGCTCCCCTTGCCTCAGATATGGTAATAAGGGCAGAAAGCGCTGAGGCCCATTTTTGCAAATTTTTCCAGTGTGAGTAAACATGTCTTGTTTCCATTCAGCAAAGATCATATGGAAAAAGATGATGTCTCAAATCATGAAAATGAAAATGCTGGTTCTTATTGTTTTAGCTGCAGTCCCGCTATGCTTAACTGGCTGCAGGGGAATGGCGGTTAGGACCCATTATATTTATGATACAAGACCGAAAGATGAATACGGAATACGGAAACCGGCGCTACTTATCCTTTCCTTCATGAATCGACCGAGAGTTGTAAGAGAGATCGCCAGCGATACGAGCGACAGCGGAAAGTAAAAAAAATAGATAACTTTCCCATTTAAGATCAGGACGTAAAGGTCCCCGTAGCAGGCGGTGATGTCGTTTTTTTCAGGGCTGTTTATGATTTATAATGCGGTAGCAGTATTTTACACTTGCAATTAAGCGATTAAGCATTCATAATATAATCGAATTTGGTTGCCGGAAAAACATAATAGCAAAACGGAGCAAATATGAACTGTCCGAACTGCAAAACTGAGCTACCCGATAAGGCAAAGTACTGCCCGGAATGCGGCTCCAATGTTTCCGCTATTTCAGGCGAGTCGGGGCTGGAGCAGGGCGGTCAAAGCACAATACAGAATGAGAAGCCGGATGAACCCGAAGAGTCTATCGGCGATAAAAAGACCATTGCGGACGACGGTGCCCCGGGCAGTTCTGAAGAGGAATCCGGCGGAACGCCGCTTTCCGAACGGTACGAAATCATAGAGGAGATTGGCAGCGGCGGGTTTGCAAAGGTATGGAAGGGACGTGACCGTAAGCTCGGCCGCACCGTGGCAGTCAAACGGCTCCTGCCGGAGCGTCTTGGCGAGAAAACACGCGAGCAGACCCTCGCCCGTTTCCGGCGCGAGGCACAGTCCATCGCACAGCTCAATCACCGCAATATAGTGGGCGTTTACGACTACGACCGTGACGATGATGGCGATTATATCGTCATGGAATATGTTGACGGTCCCACGTTGCGTGAGTATCTAAAAGATAATGAGGGGAAACTTCCGGCTGAAGATTCCGTGAACCTCGTGCGCGGCGTAGCGCAGGGGCTTGCCTACGCGCACCGCAAAAACCTGATCCATCGCGACATCAAGCCGTCCAACATCCTGCTGGCCACTGAAGTCGGGGAACTGGTCCCGAAGATAGTTGACTTCGGCCTTGCGCGCATGGGCACCGAGAGCGAGGTGTCGATGACCGGCTACGGACTGGGCACTGCCTCCTACATGCCGCCCGAACAGAGACGCGACGCCAAAGGGGTCAATCATACGGCGGATATCTACGCGCTGGGTAAGGTGCTGTATGAGATGTTGACCGGCGAGTCTCCCGGAGACATCGACCTCGATGCCGTTACGCCTGATCTGCGCCCCGTCGTAAAGCATGCCACCAAGCCGAAGCCGGAGGACAGGCCGTTCTCTGTCGATGAGTTCCTTCGTGAACTTGGGGAGAATTCCGCGGACACAGGGTCTGATGATACGGGGCCGGTGGTAGCGGAGGGCCGGCCGGGCAGATGTCCGAGCTGTGGGGCCGGCAATCCCGAGGAGGTAAAGTATTGCCGCGCCTGCGGGGCGGGGCTGTTTGAGACCTGCCCGAAATGCGGCACTGAAGACCGTGCCGGCATACGACACTGCGGATCATGCGGGGTGAACATACCGAACTACAACGAAGCTCAGGAGGCGCTTACCAGGGCCAGGGAGCACAAAGGGAACCACCACTGGAGCCGTGTTGTTAAAGAGGCGGACAGGGGGCTTGAGCTCGGCTACTTCGAGGATGAATTGAAGGAACTTCGCAGCGAGGCGAAGGGAAAGCAGGATAAGCTCAAGGAATTGCGTGAGAAAATCCATGCGCTTGTCGAGGATGAGGAATATGAGAAAGTGGGGCCGCTGGTGCGTGAGGCACTTAAGCTTGACCCTTCGGATGAAGAGTTCGTGAAGCTTCAGTCGGGACTGGAGCAGATGATTTTAGAGCGCGATATGCGCCGGATGACCTCGCATGTAAAAGAGTCTCTTTCCAATAAGGATTTTGAGGGCGCGCTTAACCGGTGCGAAGAGGCGGCGAGGTTGGATCCACGGAACAAAGAGGTGGCTAAGCTCAAGGATGAGGCAGAGAGAATGAGGCGTGATTATCAAAATCGCTTTAAGCATGCCAGCAAGCTCAAATCCGAATGTAAATACGCTGAGGCTCGGGATGAATTTAAGAGCCTCGCCGCAGATTATCCCAATGATAAACGTGCAAGGCTTGAGGCTGAAGAGTGCAGGAAGATAATGAGCCGTATAGAGACCGGCTGCCGCGAAGCTTCGCGCCTGGAGGAAGCTGGAAAGTACAATGCAGCATTGGAAGCTTTACGCGATGTGCTGGAACTTAAAGGCGGCAACTCCGAACTGGAGCGAAAAGTCGCTGAGTTTCAGGAACTTGCGCGTGCACAGAAAATCAGGAGGGTGAAGAAAGCCGCGATAATTATAGCTATAGGTTTAATCGCTGGATATATGCTCTTCAGCGGTTGGTCGAACCAGCGCTCTATTCGAGCCGCCCGGGAACATGCCGGGGTGCAGCGGTTCGAAGAAGCACGAGATAACTTGGAAGAATGCGGCTGGTTCTGGGCATGGGGTAAGTCGGAGACAGCTGACATTATAGACAAAACTCAGCATGATTATCTGATCCGTCAAGGCGATGACTTATTAGCAGAACAGGAACAATATGTGAAGGCATTTCAGTATTATAACAGTGCACGAGAAATGGGTTGGGATGTAGAGGAGGCCTGGAGCAAAATTGATCAGATCATTGAGAAATTGGATTCTGAAGCAGTAATACATTTAAATCTCGGGAATCACGACAAAACGGTAACATTATTTAATAAATTAATAAATGTATTTGGTGTTTTGGCAAAAATTGAGGCTAAGCCTTTTTATAACGAAAAACACAAAAATTTGACGGAGATCAGCCCCCAGCTTCTAAGGAATGCATGTAGGTTGCGAGAGAGTGCTCGGAGTAAACGCATTGAGGTTGAAAAAGGTATAGCGCAAGAGTATGCTCCAGAGGAGCTTGATGAGGCTGACAAATTGTTCGAGGAGGCAGAATCTGTATGGAAGGATCGCAATTACCAGAAGGCGTTTGAATGTTGGGAAAAGGCTGAAGAAGGATACCGGCGGGCAATGGTATATGCAAAAGCCGCAGAGCGCGCCTCAGAGCGGGATTACGACAAGGCGGTAGAGATACTGGAGGAGGCGAAAAAA
>JAGYMJ010000576.1 GCA_018400625.1 Planctomycetota bacterium | reverse complement strand
TGCGACTTCTACCGTGTGAAGGTAGCGCTCTCGCCACTGAGCTATGCGCCCGTTTTTCGCTATATTACCACTTTCTTGTGACCGGTGTCAAAAGGAAGGGGACAGGCAACTCTTTCAACGTTCAACTAACAGCTGTTTTTTCTGAACTCTCCGGGTTGAAATGGGGAGGGTCCAACGGCATTTCGATCAGGGTTTGCACATGGGCTGAAGCGGATTCGGCGAGTCCCTGCATGTCATAGCCTCCTTCCAACACCGACACTATCCGTCCTTTACATTTTTCCTGTGCAATGGCGCATACAATTTGCGACATTTTTCTGAAACCTTCTCTCGTCAGGTTCATGCGGCCGAGGGGGTCTTTCTCGTGAGCATCGAACCCGGCGGAAATCAAAATGAATTCGGGATCAAATTCCAAAGCTCTCGGTGTTAAGCAGTCCTCAAAAACCTGAAGATAATCCGCATCCTCCTTACCGGGAGACATGGGAACATTAACGGTAAATCCAACTCCAGGGCCTTCTCCCGTTTCAGATGCATGACCGCTTCCCGGATAAAAAGGAAATTGATGGAGGGAAAAGAACAAGACATCCGGATCATTATAGAAAGCGGCCTGGGTCCCGTTACCGTGGTGCAAATCCCAATCGACCACAAGAACCTTTTCGATGTTATATTGTTCTTGAAGAAAACGAACGCCGACAGCCACATTGTTGATGAAACAAAAGCCCATAGCACGGTTCCTCATCGCGTGATGGCCCGGCGGTCTTACAGCGCAGAAAGCATTTTTTACATGACCTTCCATGACTGCTTTTATGGCTTCACTCACTCCACCAGCGGCGTGCAAGGCTATAGAATAGGAAGCAGGGCAAAGTTGGTTATCGAGTGAGTGAATATAACTGCTGCCGTTAAGACAGGCGGTTTTAAGCTCGGTAAGGTAGTCATCGTCATGGATTTTTTCAATCCATTTCCGTTCCAATTCAACCGGGGCTATCCGTTTCAGCCTTCCCAGCAGTTTATCTCCCTCCAATTGCTCCATGATGGTGTTTAGTCTTTCAGGACCTTCAGGATGGCCGTCTTTCCATCCATGTTCAAGATACATATCATGATAAACCAACCCTGTGACATTCGAAATTTGATGTTTTTGTGACATTGCATTAAAATTCTTGCTGAGCGGATTCTGCAAATCTTTGCAGGTCTTTAATCAATGATTGTTGAAGAGACACTGCAATGATAACCTTATTGCCCGATAAGGATATATCAATAGAATCGGCGACTGAGTTGCCAAGTTGGGGGTCGCCGCTGAAAAGCATAGGGATAAGACCCGAGAACTGCCTGATCTGAGCATGCATTTTTTGTGCGCTTTCCTGCTCCCTGCTTTCCAAAGAAAGGCGCATGTCCATATCTCCGTCCGCAACTCCCTCAAAGTCTAATACAAATGTTCCGCCCGCTAAATCCTTAAAGTGTTCTGACTCAGGCGGCAGGTCCTGGGGTATGATATTTCCGTTGAGATCAAAAATTGCCCAGACCAGAGCCTCGTGATCAATATCATTCAATCCTCTTGCAGGCGACCTTTCCACAGTATTGCCTGCCGTTATTTGAGTAATCATTCTTTCGATTTCACTTTCATCGGCGACCAATAGGTGGTTGGCAGTGATATAAGTCAAGGCGGCGGAAGTTATATTCATTTTTCGAGTTCCTTGCGTCAGGGCGGCATGGTCATTATTCAACACATACACATCATAACCCTGTAAATCTTTTATCTCGTAAGATAATACCGCATCCTCTCCATTCGATTCGGCTTCAAGGATTCCTTTGAAAGAACCTTCTTCAATGTCGGTTCGCATGACGGCGCCCCAGACTCCCCCGGAGCTCATTGATGGGTCGATTTTACCGAAGAATACAAATTCCCTGCATAGTTCTTCCATCGTTAATTCATGTTTTTCAAGTAATGTTTCCAATTCCTTCGTATCTGTTGCATCGGCATCATCCAGCGCTTCTTGCACGAGAGACAGTTCAAACGCACGCTGCATGTCCACGGAAATGAGCAAGTTTGAATCTGAGGGAACTGAAGCGAGGATGGAATCGGCTTGAACTTTTTCGGAAGAACTCAGTATTGTTGATGCGAAAGAGATGGCAACCAACCCGACGAACAAAAAAACAAGTTTTATCTGCATTTTTTTCATTCTTATTTCTCCTAAGAAAATGATATTGTATTCTTTGACAGAACGAACGTATATGGTTCACTGAAGACTTACAGTATATATGATACATTAAATAGAATTCATGTCAAACCCGTTGCCCGCAAGGGGCCGAATGATACATTACTATATGCCCGTCGGCAGGAAGGCTTTTGTGTAAAATTGTGGGTAAATATCCAGTGAAGTGCGTAATTTTCTCACCACCGTGCCCTGTGCCGGAGGGGAAACCACGTGGTTCACTGAGGACTTACCTCTGAATGATACCCCAAATATTTAATCATGACCGCCATGTGATTTGGTTAACCCGAATCCGACAAAGAGCGCATTTTTTCCCGGACATGAAGTTTTTCAGCCGTCGTAATTTTATCAACGAAAAGGATACCGTTGAGGTGGTCAATCTCATGCTGCCAGACCCTGGCCATAAGTCCTTCTAATTCCAGCTTGAGGGCTTCACCCTCCATAGTATATGCGGATACCACAACTTTGTCCGATCGCTGGACATTACTTCTGATCCCGGGCAGGCTCAGGCAGCCTTCTTCGGCGTCTGCTATCCCACTTGATTCAAGGATTTGCGGGTTTATGAATATCCTTTTCCTCTGTCCTTTTCCGTCGGGATCGACTGTAATCACCCGCACACTCCACCCGATTTGAGGTCCGGCCAGGCCTATTCCCTCATTTTCGTACATTTTTTCCAGCATTTCATGCAGTTTTTTTCGCTCGTCCTGACCGATTTGTTTAAGCGGCCGGGCGCGTCTTCGTAATATTGGATCGGGGTAGGTTCTTAATTTCATCTCAATTTATCGCGGAAAGTATTATCAAATTAAACAAAACCAATTATCTTATTCTACCATAAAAGGGGTTATTTACCAAGTCAATACTCAAAAATAAAACCGGGCGACATATCCGTTTTAATGTCGCCCGGTGAATGTGTTTTTATTCTTATTTGAAATTGAATTACTCGGAAGTGCTTATATCAATTTTTTTGCCGCGAGCTTCCGGAGTTTTAGGGAGTCTGACGGTTAAAACGCCGTCTTTGTAGCCGGCTTCAGCTTCGTCCTCATTGACTGTTGCCGGTAGCGGAATGGTCCTGGAGAATGCCCCGGTCGAACGTTCGACACGCAGGTAGTTCTCTTTTTCTTCCTTATCCTCCGTCTGCCTCTCGCCGGATATTTGCAGACGACCGTTGTCGATAGTGACGTCGAGGTCATCCTTTTTCAATCCAGGCAATTCCACTTCGACTCTGTATTCTTTATCGTTCTCTGATATATCGATAGCCGGTCCCATATCCCATTCTTTCCTCAGCCAGGGGGCAATGCCCCAGCCGGTACTGAAGAAATCCTCCATGGCATCGCGGAAAAAATCCTGTATCTCATTTCTCTGCATGAGATCAACACTTTCGGGCCTTCGATGCCTCTTTTTCCATGGTATTAAGTCTCTCATAGTCATTCTCACCACCTCCTGTGATTTATCTTGCATAATAAAAATGTTCTTGGGCAAACACTCTTATTGTATTTCAATACGTTTTGGTTTGTATTTTTCTGTTTTTGGTAGAGTCAGCTTCAATACGCCGTCCTGCATACAGGCCTCAATGCCTTCGGTATCCAGTCCGTCGCCGACGGCAAATGACCTATGGTAATTGCCGTAGCCGTATTCGCCGGCTTCCAATGAAAGGTCATCTTCCCTGGTCGGCGCCACCTTACCGTCGATTGTAAGAACGCCTTCCTCCATGACGAGGTCCACATTTTCTTTAGGAACGCCGGGCATATCGGCAAGTACTTCAACCGACTCCTTCTTTTCTATTATATCCACTTGCGGTGAATAAACAGCGTCCTCCGTCCCTATGGCTTCTGTTTGAAGTGCCTTCGATTGTTCATCGGTTTTTGCTATTTTTTGTTCTTCGTTCATGTTCGTGCCTCCTAAGAATTTTTTTAAGATTTCAGTATGTTATAAAAATCCCCTTTAACTGATGTCGATTTTCCTGGGTTTGCTCGCTTCGTGACGGTGAAGTTCCACACGCAGAATCCCGTCTTTGTATTCTGCATTAACATTCTCGGGGTCAACGGCATAGGGCAAGCCTATAACCCTTCTGAACGAGCCGTAACCTCTTTCCCTTTTTCGGAATGACTCATCATCGCCAATTTCCACGTGTTCTCTATGCCCCTTGACCGTCAGAGCATCGTTTTCAACCGAAATGTCCATATCCTCCTTATTCACTCCTGGAACTTCGGCCGTAACGACCGCTTTCTCGTTGTTTGACCATACGTTGACCGGTGGGAACAGGCCCTGAGCTCCCAAAGGCATCGCCGAACTGAACAGACGGTTCATTGTGTTGCGGAAACGAGCAAGATCACTGAACGGATCACTTCCCAATCCAAAATCTCTGTCCCATATAACCATTTTCCATCACCTCCAGAAATAAAAGTTAAATTTTCAACGCCAACTTTCATTCAGAATATACGCAAAAGACATGCCATTCTTTTCAAACGCAGCTTTATTCATCGATAGAAGCGGTCCTGGCGGATTATGTGCTTTCCCCGTCGGATTGTCGCGGGTTTTTTTTGCCTGTCATATTGGCAGTTTTAGTCTTTTGAGGTGCAGAAACGCCTCTTTAATGATGCTTGACTTTGAAATTTGCCTGTTTATCTGTAAAATATATCACTGAACACTAACGTGAAGATTATAACTTGAGGTGACGAGATGCAAGCGAGCAAAAAATGGATTATCCCCCGCAATTCTTCGGGGAAAATTGACAAATTAGCCGCCGAACTGCGTATTTCTCCTATTACCGCGCAAATGTTGTTGAACCGCGGGATAGAAAACCGGGAAAAGGCTCGCGAATTTCTTGAACCTACCCTTCACCAGCTTTCCGATCCCAGCAGAGATGATCAAGTGAAGAAGGCCGCTTTTTTTCTAAAAGAAAGGATTAAAGAAGGTAAGAAAATCACGGTTTACGGCGATTTTGATGCCGACGGAATATGCGCTTCGGCCCTTATGGTACGGGCTCTACGGGCCGGCGATGCGTCTGTGGACTTTTATGTCCCCCACCGGTTTGATGAAGGATATGGGCTCAATTTCTCCGCCGTCGAAGAACTGAAAAATAATGGTACGGATGTGATTTTAACCGTGGATTGCGGCATCAGCGCAATAAAAGAAATTCAATATGCCAAGGAATTGGGGCTTGATATAATTATTACCGACCACCACCAACAGCGTGGTGAACGTCCAACGGCAGATTTCATCCTCAACCCCCACCTCCGCGAATGTGAGTTCGGGTATGAAAACCTCAGCGGAGTCGGTGTGGCTTTCAAGCTCGCGTGGTCGCTTGGTCAGGCTTTCGGTGCAGGTGGGGCCGTATCGCCCGATTTTAAAGAAACTCTGGTTGACTTGCTGCCGCTGGTCGCTATCGGGACGGTCGCCGATCTGGTGCCCATGGAAAACGAAAATCGTGTTTATGTCAACTATGGGCTCAAGCTGCTCCCTTCAGCAAAGTTGGCGGGTATAAGGGCCTTGCTGCAAGTTTGTGGGATCGCCGGCAAATCCCGTTATTCCACTTATAACATAGGATATCAAATAGCCCCCCGCCTCAACGCTGTAGGGCGTATGGCGGACGCTTGTGCAGCAATCGATATGCTGACTACCGATGATTTTAATAAGGCGCGCGAGATTGCGGGTGAGCTGGAAGCTCATAACCGTAAAAGGCAGATTACGCAGCGGGCTATAAGTGCTGAAGCCATGGAATTGGCCGAATCCACGCATGATCTGGCAAAATGCAATTGTATAGTGCTCTCGCATCCCGAATGGCATCCGGGTGTGGTTGGTCTGGTGGCCTCAAAACTTGCAGAGCATTTTTCCCGACCTGCCTTCGTTTTTTACGAAAAAGACGGTATAGCGTGTGGAAGCGCCCGCAGCATACCCGGCCTCCACCTTTTTAAGGCGATAAGTAAGTGCGGCGATCTCCTTGATCGGTTTGGGGGGCATAAAGGAGCTGCAGGGATGTCGCTCCCCCTGAAAAATCTGGAACCATTTAAGCAAGACATCTCTGATATAACAAGTTCTATGCTCGGCCCTGAACCGCCCATGCCGCAGCTTCAGCTCGAAGGTGAACTCGAACTGAGGAATTTATCCGAACCTGCTGTCGAAGAATTGAGTTACTTAGAACCTTACGGCGAAGGTAATCCACAGCCCCTCTTCGCGGCAAGGGGGCTGAAGATCGCAGGTAATCCCCAGACGATAGGCTCGCGACGTAACCACCTTGCCTTTTTCGCCAAACAGAATGGGATATCTTTGCGTGTGATCGCCTTTGGAAAGGCCGAGTGGTTAAAATCTCTTAAGGCTCGCCAGGGGCAGTCTTTTTCGCTTGCTTTTGAACCGCGCATCAACACATTCAACCGCAAATATGAAGTGGAACTGCGGGCTGAAGATATTCAATGGGATGGCGGTGACCTGATTGAATATGTTGATAATGGATAGTTTTTTGCTTAAGTATTCAGTGAACCGCGTTGTTGCCCTGCCGTGACCTTTGCCGGTGGTCATAAAACCAGGGACTTCACTGAATTTAATACCTTTTTGCCGTCTTTCATCATTGTCTTTCGACAAAGATGTATTATATTGTTATAATGGGGCTCGAAAACATGTAAGTCCTCAGTGAATCACGTTGTTTCCCCACCGGCACAGTGCACGGTGGGGAGAAAGCTGCGCACTGCACTGAATACTTACGAAAACATTGTTTATAAAGTCTATTTTACTCATTTCACATTAAATTTTGGAGATTGAACATGGCAAAGCTTGATTTTGGTGGAGTTAAGGAAACAGTTATTATAAGGGATGAATTTCCTCTGGAGAAAGCTCGTGAAGTTTTGAAAGATGAAACGGTCGCTATCATTGGATACGGCGTCCAGGGCCCGGCTCAAGCACTCAACATGCGCGATAACGGTATCAATGTTATCATAGGGCAGGCGCCGGAGCATGGCAACTATTGGGAAAAAGCGCAGAAAGACGGCTGGGAACCCGGAGTCAGCTTGTTCCCCGTTGAGGAAGCCGTAAGCAAAGGGACCGTTATACAGTATCTGGTCTCTGATGCGGCTCAGATGATGCTTTGGGATACCATTAAGCGGAATCTCAACCCCGGCGACGCCCTTTATTTTTCCCATGGTTTTTCCATTGTTTACCAGGATCAGACGGGAGTAATACCGCCGGAAGATGTTGATGTTCTGCTGGTTGCCCCCAAAGGGAGCGGCACTTCGGTCAGGCGTAATTTTCTTGAGGGAAGCGGAATAAATTCAAGCTTCGCCGTTGAACAGGACGCCACCGGGAACGCGCGTGAGAGATGCATTGCTTTGGGCATAGCCATAGGTTCGGGTTATCTTTTTGAAACAACTTTCAAAGGCGAAACTTTGAGCGATCTTACCGGGGAGCGGGGAGTGCTTATGGGAGCTCTGGCCGGCGTTATGGAGGCCCAGTACGCGGTTTTAAGGGAAAACGGCCATTCTCCCAGTGAAGCATTCAATGAAACTGTCGAAGAATTGACGCAAAGCCTTATTAAATTGGTCGCCGAGAACGGAATGGACTGGATGTTTGCTAATTGCAGCGCTACGGCCCAGAGGGGAGCTCTGGATTGGAAAGATAAATTCAGGGATGCCGTAAGCCCCGTTTTTGAAGATCTCTACCAGAAAGTGGCGGACGGCAGTGAAACTCAACGAGTTATCGAAGTCAACAGCCGGCCGGATTATGCAGAAAAGCTGAGAGAAGAACTGGATGAAATCAAGAATTCTGAAATGTGGCGTGCGGGCGCCCAGGTGCGGAAGCTGCGTCCGGAAAATGAATAATTAACAATCAACGGGCGTTGCCTTTTTGTCTTTCGCAACGCCCCAATCGTCCATTTATTCAGGGTTTAAAACCTTGGGGAGAGGCTTGGCGTTTGACCATGACGGAGAGAATGCATATAATATCTTGAATAGAGGTGCGGGTGTAGCTCAGCGGAAGAGCACCAGCTTGCCATGCTGGGTGTCGGGGGTTCGAATCCCCTCACCCGCTCCATTTTAGTGAAATGATTAAGCCTTGTTGTTGATAAGTTAGAAAACGGCACGGTTCCCCCCAAAGGATAGATTTTGAAGGTTTTCAATGATTGTATTCCCCGCAGTAGATGTTAAAGATGGACGTTGTGTGCGGTTGGAAAAAGGTCGGCCGGATACAGCCAGACAATACTATGATGAACCCTGGGTTGCCGCCGCTCATTGGCAAGAAAGCGGCGCGACCTGGCTTCATGTGGTGGACCTCGATGGTGCTTTGTCTGGAAATAATACCAACAGCAACGCGATAAAAAAACTCATTCAGAAGACGGAAATCAACATCCAAATTGGCGGCGGTATCAGGTCTGAAACCGCAATAAGTAAAGCCATCAAGGCAGGCGTTAAGAGGGTGGTCATAGGTACGAAGGCCGTCAAAGACCCTCAATGGACTATCGCACAGTGCCTTTCCAATCCCGGGAAAATCGTTGTCGCCCTGGATGCCGTTAAAGGTAGGGTATCCATCGAAGGATGGCGGCAGGGCACGGAGACTAAAGTGGAAGAACTGGCTCAGTTGCTTCAGAAAGGTCGCCCGGCCGCTTTCCTTTATACCGACGTTGAACGCGATGGGATGCTTTCCCATCCCCACTTTTCAGGCATCAAGAATTTGCTTCAGGTTACAGATATACCTGTAATCGCTTCAGGTGGGGTGAGCAGCCTGGAAGATATACAAAAACTGGGGGCCTGCGGGGCCGATGGTGTTATAACCGGAAAGGCGTTATATGAAGAGAAATTTTGCCTTCAGGAGGCAATCGATATCGCAAATAATTTCCAATCCAGACTTGAATGAGGCAACAATAAATAGATACACTTTTTAATATAGTTCTATAAGGAGGTTTTTTAGATGGCTAAGAGGGAAATTGCAAATTTGAGAAACGTAGCGGTAGGTGGTCATGGCGGTTCCGGGAAAACTAAACTTGTGGATACTATGCTTTTTGCTGCTAAAGCAACCAACAGGGCCGGAAATGTGGATGAAAGTAATTCCCTCAGCGATTTTGAGGCGGAAGAAAAAGAACGTAAGTTCTCCATCGACAGTGCCGTATTCAATTTTGACTACAAAAAGCACACCTTTAATCTGATTGACACTCCGGGCCATCTGGAATTTTGCGGCGCCGCTACCGCCGTCCTGCCGGCCACCGAGACCGCATTGATCGCCGTTGATGCTTCGGACAAGGTGCGTCTCAATACGAGACGAATGTTCAGTTATGCTGAAAAAAACGGTCTGGCTAAAGTTTTGACCATAAATCACCTGGATGGGGATAAGATTGATTTTGACGGTATCATCACCGATTTGCAGGAAGCCTTTGGTAACCACTGCGTCCCCGTATCCCTCCCCGTCGGCCTCGGACAGGATTGCAAGGGGGTCGTGAGCCTGCTGGACAGTGATTCCCCGCCGGAGGGCGTTGTGGGGGATTTTGAAGCCCTCAAACAGTCCCTTCAGGAATCAATCATTGAATGTGATGATGAGTTGATGGAAGCTTATCTCGAAGGCGAAGAAATCGATACTGACCGGATTAAAAATACGTTCAAGAACGCCGTGATGAGCGGTGATTTGGTACCTATCCTCTCGACCGCTGCCGAAAAAAATGTCGGCGTAGCGGAACTTCTGGATTTCCTGGTCACATGTGCGCCTTCACCCCTGGAACGCCCGCCTGTTGAAGCTATTGGCCCGGATGAAGAAAAAACTGAACTCTTGCCCGACCCCGACGGCCCCTTCTGTGCAAAAGTGTTCAAAACTATTATTGACCCGCATGTGGGAAGATTGGTCTTCTTCAGAGTTTTTAGCGGCACAATCAATGACGGAGATACCGTCGAGGTGGCGCGCACAGGCGCTACCGAGCGGGTTGGACATATCAATAATGCTTTCGGAGCAAAGCAAAAAGAATGTGGTGCCGCCGGGCCGGGGGATATCGCTTGCATTAGTAAAGTCGAGGAGGTTAATTTCGACGACACTCTGAGGGGTAAAGGAGGGAAACTCAGCCTGCCGCCAATAGAATTCCCTAAACCTATGATGTCGCTCGCGGTCGAGCCTAAAAGCAGGGACGATGAACAGAAAATCGGTACCGGACTCAATCGATTGGCTGAAGCCGATCCTTCTTTTAAGGTTGAACGCGACCCCCAAAGCAATGAATTGGTTATCACAGGTATGAGTAACCTGCACCTGGAGGTCGTTCTCAGCAGACTTAAAAAACGGTTTGAGGTGAGCGCTGAAACTCATGAACCGGCCATACCTTATCGCGAAACCATCAGAGCTTCGGCGGAAGGTAAGTATAAGCATAAAAAACAAAGCGGTGGACGTGGACAATACGGCGAAGTCCACCTCCGACTCGAACCCAATGAAAGAGGTGAAGGTTTTGAGTATATCGATGAAATCAAAGGCGGAGTTATCCCCCAGCAATTTATGCCCGCTATAGAAAAAGGCATCAGGGAAACTCTGGAAAGAGGTGTCATTGCCGGCTATCCCGTCGTCGATGTTAAAGCCGCTGTTTTCTATGGCTCTTACCATGAAGTGGACTCTTCAGAGGCCGCCTTTAAAATTGCCGGATCAAGAGCGTTCCGGGAAGCTTTTAACCAATCCAAGCCTGTTTTGCTGGAACCCATCGTGAAGATTGCCGTCACCGTGCCGTCTGAATATGTCGGGGATGTTACGGCAAATCTTGCCGGCCATCGTGCTCAGATTGAGGGAATGGACCAGGAAGGGCAGCTGCAAACGCTTAACGCCCAGATACCTCAATCCGAAATCAGTACTTACAGCGCTGAATTGCAGAGCATGACCGGCGGCGAAGGCTCTTTTACTCTTGAGTTCTCCCATTATGACCAGGTACCCAGCCATCTGCAGCAGCAAATCATCGAACGAAGCAAAAAAAAGGCTGAAGAAGAGTAAGGACTGGTGGGAGCGGTAGAACCCGGTAATATTTTTTTTGTAATTTGTCTTGCTTTGTTGGCAAAAAGTTGTTCGTTGTTCGTTGCTTGTTAACGGCGGAGGATAATGCGAATCGGCGGACAC
>JAGYMJ010000575.1 GCA_018400625.1 Planctomycetota bacterium | reverse complement strand
CCACCTTGACAACAATGCCTTACCGGCGCGAGGGCGGGGGGGGAGGGACGGGGACAACCCTGCACGTAGCTTACAAAATAGGTGTTCGTGAACCACATCCAACCTGAAAAACCTTGGAACCCTATCAGTGCAAGGTTTGTAGTGAACCCCTTCACTTCATTTTTCATGTCTAATAAAAACGTGGTTCACTGAATACTTATCCAACACTTTACAGTGCAAAGCGTTCGCTATGTATTCGGCGACGCGGCACATTGAGCTCCCTGAGCTCGCCCTCCACCGCGTCCATCATCGGCGGCGGTCCGCAAAGATATACGTCCGCCATCGGCAGCAGATCGCCGGCGCAGTCGCGCAGTATCTCCTTGTTGACATACCCCACATAACCACCCCACCCGTCCGGCGGCCCATTGAGCACGTGTGCTGCGGTTATGTTTGGTGGCATGTTCTCCAGTTCCTCACGCCTTATGATGTCTTCCTCGGTTGTATTGGCATAAACCAGGACGGCCCGCCGATTGTCTTCGGTGTCACGAAGGTAACGCAGCATGCTCAGCAGAGGGGTAATCCCCACCCCTCCTGCAACGAAGATGAAACTTTCAGGAGAATCGAACTGGAAGCTGAAACGTCCGAACGGCCCGTCAATCAGCGCCTGGTCCCCCGTGCATGTCTGAGAGATAGTATCGGTAAAATCGCCCGATTCTTTAACAGTAACCGTGAGCCGTGGTGCGGAAGTGGGCGAAGAAGAGAGCGTGAAGGGATGCTCCTCGCTCGGCCGGCCCGGTCGGTTAAGCCGCAGGCAGACGAACTGGCCGGGTCTGTAAGAAGGGCACTCGCCCCCCGCCGGCTGCAGGGACAGGGTAGAGGTGTCATGTGTCTCTGAGGTTACCGATGTGACCGTCCAGCGGCTTCGGCCCCAAAATATCATGTAGATGTTACGGTAGAGAAAAAGGCCTGCGGCCGCAAGAAAAAGCCCCCAGAGATAGATTTTCAGCGGCCAGGGCATTACCGTCCCTTCCCTGAGACCGTGCGCAAAACCCAGAACCACGACTGTCATAGTAGTGAATTTATGTTTGTAACGCCAGTGCTGATAATCCCATCCGATCCGCCGGATGAAGAGCGCAAAAAACACGACGGCCAGAAGAAGCGCCAGCGTTATAATCCCGCCGTAAACTCCGCGCAGCATGCCGAAACCGGCACCGTAGCCCAATCCCATATCATGCGCATAGGTCACCAACAGCATAAGGGGATGCAGCAAAAGCAATGCCACGGCCAGCATGCCCATCCACTTGTGGAAACGCATGACCGCATCCAGCCCCCATGGCCGATCGATAAATTTCAGACGCGACCCCAGCGGGACCTGCAACGCAAGCAGGGTGAAGCCGGTAAGAGCTAGCCCCCTGGCAAAGCCCAAAAAACCGACCATCCCGCCGGGCCGTGTCAGATATGCGAGTATGACGGGAACTGATACCAGAAGAACATACAGGCCGAGCAGCAGGTAGCCAAACCACCGACGCTCCAGCCCTGCCGGTCTATCTTTTTTCAGGGAATTATTATTGTCGGCCTGCATTGGCTGATCGTCCCCACTTTACGCAGCACACGAGAAAACGGGCCGGTCTTAACTGACCTCGATTTCCTTGCTTGACTCCCACAAACCGTGAATGTTGCAGTAGGACATGGCCTGGAGCGTGCCTCCTTTGGAAAGCGTTATGGAGGTTTGCGCTTCGTGATGTGTATAAACAGGGCCTTCGTCCGCCCCATCCGTCGATTCACCGTGGGCCGTGAACTCAAAGCGTCCCACATGATAGGGCGCCTGGGCGCCTTCGGGGGTGAAATAAAGATCTATCCACCGTATATGGTGCGCGGTCGTGTTGGGATGGGCCACCGCTTTGCCGAGGGTCACCCTGACCGGTGTGGGCTGCCCGGCGGCTGCACTTTCCTCACATTCGATAACCGGCACGTGTTTTTCACTTTTCCAGTCGGCCGTTTTCACTTCTTCGCTGACATTGGTCATATAATATTCTCCTTTTAGAATGAGTTTACTCGAAACTTTCGTAATACTCTCGCCCGGCATTGCATATCGGGCATTTTTCGGGGATTTCTCCTTCCACGGTATATCCGCAGACCTTGCAGATGTGGACGGGACCCAGTTCGACATCTTGATCGTTGATGGCTGCCTTTTTGGCTTTTGAAAAGAGTTTTTTGTGTTCTTTCTCCGCACTCAGGGCATACGAGAAACTTCTCACCGCGCCCGATTCATTCTGGAATTGAGCGACCTCGAGGTAAGCAGGATACATCTCCTCGATCTCGAAGGACTCGCCTGCAATGGCGCCGTCAAGATTATCCGACGCCTCTCCTATTCCGAAAACGGCGCCCGCCGGCACGAGTTCCTCAGCCGCACAGTCCTTGAGCTCCACAAAATGGTTGTTGGCGT
>JAGYMJ010000574.1 GCA_018400625.1 Planctomycetota bacterium | reverse complement strand
TGATACGACGTTCGTAGCACTTGATCTTCATTCCACCGGCTCAAGGCACGGCGGGGATGCCACAGGTTTCACTGAGAACTGAGCTATCGAATTTTCACACGCCATGTGGTATAATCAAACGTTCAGGATGTATCGCGCAACTCAACATGCCGTTTTCTTCACATGAACATATATCAAATTATAATCGTTGCCGCTTTGCTGACAGAAACGCTGGTAAGTTTGATTGCGGATATGCTGAATTTGCGTAACCTGTCTCCGGATCTGCCGGCGGAATTCCAGGGCACCTATGACAGCGAAGATTACCGGCGTTCACAGCAATATACCGTAGTCAACACACGATTTGGCTGGTTCAAGTCGGGATTCAGCCTCCTTATCCTTTTTTCATTCTGGGCCCTGGGCGGTTTTGCCATCCTCCACCGCTGGGTGGAAGGCCTGGGCTGGCACGTCATACCGACCGGGGTGGTGTATATCGGCATACTCTTTCTGGGACAGAGCGTGCTCACCCTGCCCTTGAAAATCTATTCCACGTTCGTGATCGAAGAACGGTTCGGCTTTAACCGCACAACCCCCAAAACCTTCATTGCCGACATCGTCAAGGGATTAGCGATCGGTGCGATAATAGGAGTGCCTCTGCTTTCAGCCATCATCTTCCTCTTCGAGTGGGCGGGCGAATGGGGCTGGGTTTATGGCTGGGCGGTCACGGCCACCATTCTGCTTCTGGTGCAGTTTGTCGCACCGCGGTGGATAATGCCGTTGTTCAATGAATTTAAGCCGCTGGAGGACGGGGAACTCAAGCGCAAGATCGAGGACATGGCGGATTCGGCGAACTTCCCCCTGCAAGATGTGTCGGTCATTGACGGCTCACGTCGCAGCAGCAAAGCCAACGCGTTTTTCGCCGGTTTCGGCCGCAGCCGCAGAATAGCGCTTTTTGATACATTAATTGAAAATCATACAAAAGACGAGATAGTGGCGGTTTTAGCGCATGAAATAGGCCATTTTTGCAAAAAACATATTCCACTTAATATTCTGCTGAGTATCGTTCACACCGGTATTCTTTTCTATCTTCTCTCGGTCTTCCTCCATCACCAGGGCCTTTTTGAAGCCTTTCATATCACCGATTCGCGACCAATTTATGCCGGTTTAATCTTCTTCAGCCTTCTCTATACGCCGATCGAAATGGTCATTTCGCTTTTACTCGGCATGCTGTCGCGCCGGAATGAGTATGCCGCCGATGAATTCGCTTCCGAACTGGTGGGCAGCGGTAAGACCCTGGCCGAAGCACTGAAGAAACTGAGCAAAAACAACCTGTCCAACCTGACCCCCCACCCTTTTTATGTTTTTCTTAATTATTCCCATCCGCCCGTGCTTGAGCGTATAAGAGAACTTAAGAGCACGTGAAAAAATTTCTTTTCGTGATTTTGTTGAAAAAAAAACCGCAATAATTTATGATAGTAAAACATTGTCTGGTTTCCGTACTCGTGCTGAGTTGTATAACTAAGGACAATCTTTTGGGGTAAGTCCTCAGTGAACCACGTAGCATCACCACCGTGCCCTGTGCCGGTGG
>JAGYMJ010000573.1 GCA_018400625.1 Planctomycetota bacterium | reverse complement strand
CGGCGACAACAAGCGGTCATGGATGACGAAAAGCGTCCCTTGACATAGGATTCCCGATCCGGTGCTGAACAGATACCAATTATGAATATAAAAAACAAGGCCCGATCACAGCTGTGATTGGGCCCGATAATAGAGGTCAGTCAGAATCATGAACAGAGTGACAGGACAATTAACGGTCAACCCGTTCGCGCAAACCTTTCCCGGCCTTGAAAAAGGGCAGCTTTTTTTCATCAACCTTGATAATCTCTCCGGTTTTTGGATTACGCCCCATATAAGACTTATAGTCCTTGACCATGAAACTACCAAAACCCCTGATTTCGATACGATCACGATCCACAAGAGATTGAGTCATCGAATCAAAAATGAGGTTGACGATCTGCTCAGCCTTTTTATAGGTGAGATTTTTTTTCTGCGATAAAGATTCAACCAGTTCAGATTTATTCATTGACCCCCCCTTAAGGAATCATGTCATCTATGGGTTGGTGGAGTTTTCGAAACTTTTAAAACTATACACCAAGTTGTAGCAGTTCTCAACTATCAATCAAATAATTGTAAAAGGTGACAAGGTCCAGATCACCTTGGCATCGGTATCACCCGTGTTCTCCCAGCGATGTGGTAGATGTGATTTAAAACACAAACTGTCGCCACTAGTGAGAGTGAACTCTTCGTCAACGATGGTCATTTTAAGTCGCCCCTCTAGAACATAAATCAGTTCATCACCAGGATGATACATGTCCCTGACGCCGCTCTGCCCCCCTTTTTTAACCGTACAGTAAAACGACATAAACTGCGGATCACGCAATCTTGAAGTAAAAGACTCCGTATGCATATTATATTCATCGTCGTAGACAGTTTTATCGCGCTCACCGGGGCGAGTGAAAACAACTTCGTGGGAAGTACTCACATCTTCAACAAAAAAATTGATGCTTTTGTCAAAAACAGTGGCTAAACGCATGAGAATTTCTACCGAGGGCGTTGTAAGGCCACGCTCGATGCGGGAAATCATATTCGATGAAACCTGTGATTGTTCTGCAAGGGTTTGAATTGTCATATCTTGCTTAAGGCGAATTTCTTTCAGTTTTTTTCCTACGATTTTTTTTATCTGCATGCGCTTTGTTCCATTTTTAAAAATTAAACGTTTGGTGGTGGAGACACAACCCAGAGAACTTTGGTATGACGAGAACCGTTATTTTTCCAGCGATGAGGTATGGAGGCTTTGAAGGCGATCGAATCACCTTCGTTAAGCAAATACAGGTTGTCTTCAATATAAAACTCCAAAGAACCTTCAAGAACCATAGCAAACTCTTCTCCGGCATGAATCATCCCCCCCTCGCCGCTATCACAGAAAGGTTCCAGGATATCAACAAAAACCGAGAAGCCTGGATCGCGTAAACCTTGCATCAAACTGCTGATCTGATGTTTGTCTTCAAAGAAAAAAACCGGTTCTCCCCTTCCGGCCGTTGTAAAAACGACACTGCTTCCCTTTTCTGCTTCTTCGACAAAATAGCTCAAGCTCATTCCGAGAGCATCAGCAAGTTTCATCAGAATCTCTACGGAAGGCGTAGTCAACCCTCGTTCAATACGCGAAATCATATTTGATGAAACCCGCGAAAGACTCGCCAGTTCTTGTATTGTCTTATCTCTCTTAAGACGTGAAGCTTTGAGCTTGCGACCAATTAATTTTTTGACCATAACAGGTGACTCCATTGAAAATAGAATAGGGTTCTATCACTGCTGACTGAAGTTGTCAACCCTTATATGAGATGAATATTACCTCTTCTGGTATAACCTGAAATAAGCTGTCCTGTTAAAAAAGCGTATTAAAAACTCAACAAAGGTTTGCATCTATGGCATTGTTTATGATATTTTTCTGCGGTTGCGTAGATGAAATGGAGGTAACATTTTCATGATCACTGTTTTAATTGGAATCCATATTCTTGTTTCATTATCTCTGATTGTAATCATTTTGTTACAGATGGGAAAAGGTGCACAGGCAGGAGCCTCTTTTGGTGCCGGCAGCAGTCAGACGATGTTTGGTTCTACTGGTGGAAATCCCATGACGAAAGTTACGGCAGGGGTAGCTATTGTTTTTATGCTCACAAGCCTTTCTTTGGCATACTACTATGGTTCACCAGCATCTAAAACCATTATGCCGGGAACCGTGACTGCACCGGCATCAAGTGCTCCTGCACTGCCGACTGGTGATACAACTCCTCAGCAGTAAAATGGAGATTTATATAATTTTGATTGACAAATAAAGATACAATTCAGTATAAATCCTGCGCTTGCCGAAGTGGTGGAACTGGTAGACACGCCATCTTGAGGGGGTGGTGACCAACTGGTCGTGCGAGTTCGAGTCTCGCCTTCGGCACCAAAATACAAAAGACCTGCACTCGTTCACCGGTGCAGGTCTTTTTTCTGAATTTATTTTATTTTAGTTTGTTATTGTTTCGTTTCTTTTGACATGTTTTCTTGTTGTCCAGCCCGGACCACTGCAGGACCCCCTCAGGCGACACATGCAGCCGTTTTCCCTCTGGTATCCTCCAGACTTTCAAAAAATCGTTTCCACCACGGTTTCTTCTTGGGGATTTCGCAATATACACCGTCTAGTTTCAACTTCTCGGACATCCAATAAACTCCTTTCCCGTCTCCAATCTATTTATTCCGCTTACTCCGCGAAATTGAAAACGCGGGGTTTAACTGCATTTGAAAAGGCATCCACAACCCACCGAACACATGTATCGGCAGTCATTAATATTCAAACCTGGATATAATGGTATTGGCATTTATAGAGGCATAAAAAATAATAAGGTTACATTCTTCATCGAATATGTCCAGCCCTGAATTTTTCTCTTGACATTCAAACCGGGAAGAACGCAAACTGTGAAAAACACATTGTAGACTGTAGACAATTGGTGCCGGAATGATCAAAATTGAATCCATTGTAGACAATACCCGAAAATACCTGGAAGAATGCATTTTCAAAGGTCACTACCGCCCGGGGGACCGCCTTAAAGAACAAGACTTGGCCTCCACCCTGGGCATCAGCCGACCTCCTTTGAGAGAAGCTTTGAAGCTCCTCGAAAGTGATGGCTTAATCATTAGAAAACCCAATCGCGGTGTTTTCGTAACAACTATTTCAGAAACCGACGCGTGGGAAATTTATACGCTCAAAGCCCAGTTGTATCGTTTGGCCACCAGGCTGGCGTTCAACAGGATCACCAAGGAACACACGACTCACTGGCAACAATTACTCAAAAAAATGGAAGTCTCCGTGCGTATGAATCCTCCCGATTTAGTTCTATATCAGGGTCTTCATGAACAGTATCATGGACTTATGATAGACATAAGCGGTCACCAAAGACTTAAAAGATTGATTCAGAATCTGCATAACCAGGTAAAACGCTTCAGTTTTCTATCTTTAACTATTGGCACGCATCTGGTTGATTCTCTAAAGTTCCACAAAGCCATCCTGGCAGCGATTGAGGCCCGGGATCTGGACTTGACTCTCCGGCTTACAGAGAAGCATGTTGAGGAAGGCCTGAATGTAGTCAAGTGCGTTATCATAGAGGAAACAGCATTGATGGCTGCAGGAGTCTCCTGCGGATCGTCCGCTGGAATCATTGATACGGCGTCGCGGATTTCGACAGAAAACCGCTGATTCCTACTCCGTGCCGCGTTCCTCTAGCGGCCCGGCTGTCGTAGCGTGCCCCTGTAAAGGGAACCTGAAATCCGTCTTCTTCAAATCTCAAATTATGGAGGGAAAGCCATGAAGAAAAAACTCGTCATTAGTTTTATGCTGGCTGCGTTTCTGGCATGCGTGCTGATGCCTGCCGCGGCTGTCGCCGCGTCCAAAATGCACATTAAATTCAGCACATGGCATCCACCCGCAAGCAGGGAGGTCAAAACTGTCTGGGAACCGATGCTTGAAGAACTCAAAAAACGATCCGAAGGAAGAATAACATACACCCTCTATGCAGGAGCGGCACTCGGCAAAGGGCCGGAACATTACGACATAGTGGCCAAAGGGCTTTCAGACATGGGTTATTTCACGGCCACCTGGACCCCCGGCAGGTTTCCGCTGACGGACGTGCTGTCTCTGGCCACCTGGGTCGACGGGAAGGATATAGCCGTGGATATCGGCAACAGGATGGCCGAGCTAGGTCTTAAAGAAGAGTTCCCCGGCGTGAAAATTATAGAGCTCAATGGCTGCATACAGGCGTTTCTTTGGACCAGAAAACCGGTTCGCGGAATCGAAGACTGTAAAGGGCTTAAAATTCGAAGCCCCGGCGGTCATCAAACGAATTATATAAAGGCGATCGGCGCGGAACCGGTCTTCATGCCGCTTGGTGATGTATATCTGGCGCTGGAAACCGGGACGATCGACGGGCTTGTGACCTGCCCTCCGCTGGTGCTCGCATTCAAACTTCATGAAGTTGCTAAATACGGCGTGGTTGCTACATTCGGCTGTGTCTCCGAGGGCGTGATCATGAATCAAAAAAGTTGGGAGCGAACGCCTGATGACTTGAAACCGTTGATCGAGGAAGTGTGCGGGAATCCTTTCAGGACCACCGGCGGACTGAACCGTGACGTCTACAAGGTAATGATGAAAGAACTGGAAGACAACGGTGTCTCACTTTACAACCTCACGACCGAGCAGGAGGAAGCCTGGTTCGCCACATTCCAGGAAGTCACAAAAAAATGGGTGGCAGACCTGGAGGCAAAAGGGCTTCCGGCCAAGGATATCCTTTTTAAGTACAACGAAGTTGCAGAGGAATGCGGCGTCAAATGCGTGGCATTTCCCGAGGAATGGAGATAACAGCCGCATCGCATGTTTCATGACGGCAAAAAAGCCTAGGTGATAATTATGCGCAAGTATCTTCAAAAAATGACCCTCTGGCTGAGCAACCTGGGAATGATCCTGCTTATCCCGATGATGCTGCTAACGTCGGGCGAAGTTGTAGGCCGCGCGGTCTGGTCGAAGCCGATCCCCGGCTCGATGGAACTTTCGAGTTACATGCTCGCGATATTCGTGCTGCTGGGGATCGCTTATACCCAA